>JBNKJW010000047.1:0-18750 GCA_050291445.1 Bacteroidales bacterium
TGAGCCTGTCGAAGCGAATACTGATAATCAGCAATATAGGCATTTCGACAAGCTCAATGACCCTCACTTTTAAGACTTTTGATACAGCCCCTAATTACCAGAAATATCAAATTTGACTTAACACTAGCCTTTTTTTCAAAGAAAAGGACTTTTTAACATTTAATCAACAATTTCTAATTGGCAATTATGCCTGAAACAGAAATATTGCAGGCCGCTTATGAAATTCAGGCTTATTTTGTTTCCATGCTTTCACAGTCTTTGTAGTAATCTGCTGACTATCGAGGGTTAAATCAATAGCTACACAAAGTTTTGTAGTTGGGTTTAATGTAGCTATCATGGCATCCAGAAGTTGCCTGTTCCTATACGGAGCTTCAATGTATATTTGTGTTTGCCCTTCAGTTCTGGAGCGTTGTTCATCCTTTTTTAGTTTTGCAACCCTGGCCGGCGATTTTACAGGCAGGTAGCCATTAAACGCAAAGCTTTGCCCATTAAAACCCGAAGCCATTAAAGCCAGCAAAATAGAAGAGGGCCCAACCAATGGAACCACCTCAATATCAGCATTATGCGAAAGCGCTACGATATCTGCCCCTGGATCAGCCACCGCCGGGCAACCGGCTTCTGATATCAGCCCTATATCCTTACCATTGAGCAATGGTTTTATAAATTCTGCCAGTTCTTCGGGTTGGGTGTGTTTATTTAATTCGTAAAACACCAAATCATCAATTTTTGTTTCAATTTTTGATTTTGAAAGAAATCTTCGTGCAGTCCTGATATTTTCAACAATGTAGTAATCAATTTTATTAATTAACGCAGTATTAAAAAACGGAATAACCTGATCAATTTCAGATTCGCCCATGGTAGTAGGGATTAGGTATAATTTTCCTTTCATTTAAGATGTATTTGCCCACAAAAGTAATGCTTGTGCACTTATTGGCAAAAGAAAAGATAAAACAACCAACCTACTATTTTGAAAACATTAAATATGTTTATGTAGAAATATAAATAAAACCAAACAATAAAAATAGAAATACTTGCTACTTTTGCAGCCATTATTTCAGTGATAAGTATGTTTGAAAAACGCTTAAAAATATCAGCACCTGAACGGAGAACTTTTTTTCTTCACATGGTTTATTCAGTAATAGATGGGCTAATTCTTGGCCTTTTTGCACTGAACGAGTTTATTCTGATAAAAGGACTTCATGGAACGAATTATCAAATTGGATTTTTATTTCAGTTTACAGTAATTGTGCTTTTGTTATCTATCATTATTAATGAGTTTTTTAAACGGATTAGGCGAAAAAAGCATTTGATCAGGTATGTTGGTATTATTACACGGCTGCCGCTTGTACTTTTTGCCCTTTTTCCATCAAAAGTTTCTGGTAATGGAGATTTTTTCTTTTACCAGCTGTCTTTTCTTTTTATATTCCTGTTTTATTACATGGCCAACCCGTTACTTTTTCCGGCTATTAACCACTTACTAAAAAACTCCTATTCGCATGAGAATTTTGGAAGGTTGTACGGCTACGTATCATCAGCGAATAAAATTTTTATGCTAATTGGAACATTTTTATTTGGCCTGTTACTGGATCATAATCAATATGCTTTTACCTACATCTACCCAATGGTTGCATTAATTGGTGTTTTATCCATTTTTATTTTAACCAAAATAAACTATGAAGTCCCCGAATTTAATGAGCCCAAAAAAAAGCTCCTAACTTCTGTAGCTAATTCATTAAAAAACAGTTTGTTCATTCTAAAAACCAACAAACCCTACCGCGATTTTGAAATAGCTTTTATGTTTTATGGCTTTGCATGGATGGCTACAGCAGCTATAATTACTATATTTTTTAAAAAAGCACTACACTTAAACTATTCTAGCATAGCATTTTACAAGAATTCATACAATACATTGGCAATTATTTTATTGCCTTATTTTGGGAAACTGCTGGGCAAAATTGACCCTCGTAAATTTGGGATTTTCACCTTTTCGGCCATGCTTTTGCATTTGTTTTTTATGGGACTTACAGAGTTTGCCCCCTATCATTTTATTTTTTGGGAGTTAAAAATATACTATTCCTTAATTGCTTCGTATGTATTTTATGGTTTATTTGCTGCCATGATGGCCTTACTTTTTTATATAGGCTCTGCCTATTTTTGTAAAAATGACGAAGTTAGTAGTTACCAATCCATTCACCTTAGCTTAACCGGATTAAGGGGCATGTTGTCACCCCTTATAGGAGTATTTTTCTATGAATTGGTTGGTTTTTCTGGTGTTTTTGGAATATCGATAGCTTCATTGGCAATTGCAGTATTGGTAATGTTTAATTCAATGAAAAAACACAAACTTAAATTGATTCAGCCCGAGAAGCTAAAACAAGCCTAAAATTGGAACATAAAAAACCAAATACAGCAGATTTTTTCTTTGTGTTCAGCCACATCCTGCCTTTAGCTGGCAAAATCAAACATATTATTCTTTGATGAGCTTTTAAAATCCCTAATTGTTTTTACAGAAGTAATGCCTTTTAGCTTTTTAATTCGGTGAACCAGGTTGGACAAAACCTCTTCATTGGCGATATAAATATCTAACATTCCATAAAACAGTTCGTTATGCGTGTCAAAATGCAATGCTTTTATATTCACGTTTAGTTCAGTAGAAATAAGCGTGGTTACCTGGTTGGCAATTCCGGGCCAGTCAATACCACTTAATTCAATCCGGTAAAGTTGCGACATCATTTCTTTAGGTGTCCATTTGGCCTGAATAATCTCCCCTTTGCAGGCAAATGCTCTAGATTTAATCACCTCACAATCAGACCTATGCAGACTTATCTTACCATCAGGTAACTGACACCCCATAATCTCATCTCCTGGTAATGGCTGACAACATTTGGCTATTTCAACAAAAGCATGCAACTTCATCTCATCTACTTCTATTGCCGGGTTAAGCTTTTTAATATTTTCCAGAATATTAGCATCGGTAAACTGTAATTTCCAATACCTAATTAACCTATCCGTGGCTTTTTCCTTTAAAACAGTAATCAATTCATTTCTATCCAGCTCTTCATTTCCAACCAGTAGATAGAGATCTTTCTTAGATGTCAAATTGTAATGTTTCAGTATTTTTTTAATGACTTTACCATCAACCAGGATATTATTTTTCGCAACCAAATACTTAAATAATTTCCTTCCTTCATTGATCAATTTCGTTTTTTCCAAATGAAAAACCTTGTTTAAGCCTTTACGTGCCTTTGGGGTTTTTATAAAATGCAACCACTCTTCACTCGGTTTTTGCGAATCAGAGCTTAATACTTCAATAATATCACCACTACCCAACACATGGTTTATTGAAACTACATTTCGCCCTATTTTGGCACCTATACAATTAAGCGCCAGATCGGTGTGGATTTCGAAGGCAAAATCGAGCACAGTCGCATCCTTAGGCAATGTAACTATCTCACCCTGAGGAGTAAACACCAATATCTCAGAAGAAAAAATATTTAGGTTAAAGCTGTCAAAAAAATCTTGTGATTGATTATCAGCATCGCCCAGTTTTTCTTTGATTTCTTTTATCCAAACATCCAGTTCTGACTCTTTATCCTCAACCCCTTTGTATTTCCAGTGGGCAGCAAATCCAATTTCAGCTAATTCGTTCATCCTTTTCGAGCGAATTTGCACTTCAACCCATCTTTTTTTGGGCCCTAAAACAGTTACGTGCAATGCTTCGTACCCATTTGATTTTGGTTTAGTTATCCAATCCCTGATACGATCGGTTTTAGGATGGTACATTTGTGCAATAACTGAATAAATTTTCCAACATTCTTCTATCTCTTTCTCCGGAGAAGTTGGGGTAAAAACAATTCTTATAGCAAACAAATCGTACACCTCATCAAAACTTACATGCTTTTTTTGCATTTTGTTCCATATGGAATAAATGGACTTTGTGCGGCCATCTATATCAAACTCAACACCTTGTTTATCTAGTGCACTGATAATTGGCAAAGAAAAATTGGTAATGAATTGGGTCCGTTCTTTTTGGCTACCAGTAATTTTTGTATCAATTTCCTGATAAATCTCCGGATGCTTAAACTTAAGGCTTAAATCTTCTAACTCGGTTTTTATATTATACAATCCTAAGCGGTGCGCTAACGGAACATAAACATACAAGGATTCTGTAACCGTTTTTAGCTTTCTTTTTTCGGAATAGGAGTGCAGGGTACGCATATGGTGCAACCTGTCGGCTATTTTAATAAAAATTACACGAATATCGTCCGACAAGGTCAATAAAATCTTACGAAATGCTTCTGCCTGAACAACATTCTGACTATCAATAACTTCCCTAACCTTTGTTAAACCTTTGAGTATGGAGGTTGTTTTAGGGCCAAAATTTTGTTCAATATCGTCCAGCTGAAAATCAGTTTCATCTACAATATCATGTAATAGTGCTGCAATGGCTGATTTTACCCCCAGGCCAATTTCATTGGATACAATTTTTGCAACTGCAATAGAATGCTGAATGTAATATTCATCAGAATTTTTCTTGATTCCTTCAAAGGCACGGTTAGCAATATCAAAACCTTTCCAGAGTAGTTTTTGCTCTTCTTCGCCCTGGCATCTTCTACACTTTTTTATAAAATTTTCAAAATCATTTCTGATCCGTTCTGATTGTGGTATATTATTTTCTTCAGTTGACTCAATTGACACCGGCATTGGTGGATTAATATCTGCTTCCTTCATTACAATTTAATTTTCTCTCAAATACTATCTTTTTCAACAAAACTGTTTTAGGTATAAGCTCAATCTAATTTGCCTGGATAATGGCATTTATTAAACGAAAAAAATCCAATATTTGTTCAATTAGATGTAACAATTTAATAATATTTCTTCACTTTTAAGGTGGTAAAACTGTCAATTTGGGTGAACTAACAAATATTTTAGTTAAAAGGTATAATTATGAGGTTGAAATGACTGTACAAAAATATAGAAAATTAATCAGGATTGGTACATGTTATGCCTATTTATTGACTATGTTGAATTAAAAGTCTTCTCTTCGGACCAACCTTATTCCGTCAATTCTTTTTAACTTAACAATTAATGCATTAAAAACATCAAGGTTGGGCACATAAATAACAACATGGCCTTCGTAAATACCATTATTTCCATCTACATGAATGGCCTTCATGTTTACACTCATTTGATCCGATATCACATAGGTTAAATCATGCACTATTTTTTTCCGATCTATTCCCTTCAGGTATATTTTAGCCATGTACTGGTTTTGTTTATGTGGCCTCCAAACCACCTTAGCAACTGAGCGTCCGTGTTCTGCATTCAGTTTGATGGCATTTCTGCAAGTAATCTGGTGAATAATAATCCGCTTATTTGCATCACAATAGGCAATAGATTTATCTCCGGGTATGGGGTAACAACATTCAGCCAATGTATAAGAAGGCTCATCTAATCTTTCTTCTGCAAGAAATGGTTTTTTATGGTTAAATTCAGGCCTTTTTTGTTCTTTTACAACAATTGGTTTTACTTTTAAGAATGAGGGTAAAATGCTATCCAGAATACCAACAGAAGTAACTGATTTAAAACCCCTTACCAATTCGCTTCTGGCAATTTGCCTACTACCAATTCTGGAATATAACTCCTGTTGATTTTTACATTGAAAATAACTGACCAGCTTAACAATAGTTGTTTCATCTGTATCCATATCCAAATCGGACTGGACCTCTTTAAGAACAACTTCGCCGGCAGTGATGTTTTCACGGTCTTGTTTTCGAAAATAAAGCTTTAAGTTATCTTTTGCTCTGGCGGAAACAACAAAATCAAACCAACTTTTATCTGGTTTGGCTTTATTTGAGTTCAAAACTTCAATTTGATCAGCACTATTTAACGTATAACCAATATTGACTAATTTTTTGTTCACTTTTGCACCAATGCAGTGTAAACCGAGTTCGCTATGTATGTGAAAGGCAAAATCAAGTACTGTGGCCCCCCGTGGAAGTTTGACAATTTTACCCGCCGGAGTAAATACGTATATTTCTGATATATAGAGGTTTAGCTTGAAATTATCTAAAAAATCAAGATCGTTTTTTTTAGGATTAATCAATTGATCACCAATGCTTTCAATCCATTTATCGCGTTCGCTTGGTTCTTTGCCATGACCAATTTTCTTTTCCGAAGAATAGCCCCTTTCTGCAATTTCACCCATTCGCTGGCTAAGAATTTGAACCTCACGCCAGTTACCACCACTAATCATAACATCTACAATAAGTGCTTCAAAGCCATTTGCCTTAGGATTTTTAACCATATCCTGCAAACTTCCCTTTCGGGGCATAAAAACATCTGTAACAAGGGTATAAACGTTATAGCATTGCCTGCGTTCCGAGGTTCTTCCTTTGGGTTTAAAAATAAGTCGTAATGTTTGAAAATTATGTATTTCCTCAAATGTGAGTTTTTTTTCATTCATTTTTGTCCAGGTTGCATACAACGATTTTTGCACCCCTTTAATCTCAAAGCTAATTTTCTCCTTTTCAAGTACAGCAGTCATTTTCGACCTAAACTCCTCCAAAACGTTATCGCGCCTTTCTTTTGTTCCCTCAATCATTTGCATCAACTTACCGTAGTTCTCTGGCAAATGAAATTTAAAACTAAGATCTTCCAGTTCCCGACCTATTTTGTTTAGCCCCAACCTGCGCGCCAAAGGTGCATATACATAAAGCGTTTCGCCTGCTTTTACAATTTGTCTGTTTTCATGCATTCCTTCCAGGGTGCGCATATTATGCAACCTGTCGGCAAGTTTTATTAAAATTACCCGGATGTCTTTTGGTATCGACATCAGCATTTTTCTAAAAGTAGCAGCCTGAATATTTAGTTCATCAGAATAAACATTGGTAATTTTGGTCAGGCCATCAACAATTGATGCTACCTTTTCGCCGAATTTATTACGAACAATATCTACAGTAATTTCCTCGTTGTCTTCAACAACATCATGCAAAAGCGCGCAAATAATTGAAGTAATGCCCAGGCCAATTTCTTTCACCACAATTTTGGCTACCTCAATAGGGTGAAGAATAAACGGCTCTCCGCTCTTTCTTCTCATACCTTCATGAGCATCGTATGCAAAATTGAATGTGGTAATCAAAAGCTTTTTATTTTTGGATGTCTGGCACCTTGGACATAATTCCAGCAGCTCCTCAAATGCTTTGCGCACCTGCTCATCTCCTCTCAGTTCAATATTTAATTCTTTTTCTGCCATTAATGCTATATTGCCCTTTTGTAAATTGTAAAATTAACAAATTTTCAAAACCAAAAACCTCAATAAAGTAAATAATTACCGAAAAGATATCCTACAAAAGATTTACCACAAAGGATTATAAAAGAAAGAAATTTTAATTTATCAATTTTAGAAGTTCCAACTCGTACACAATTATTGAACGAGGCGGAATTTTTTCCATATCACCCAATAAACCATGTGCCCTGAATGGCGGCATGATTATTCTTGCTTTATCACCCTGATGAAGTAATAAAATTCCCTCTTCGAGACCAGATTCAACACCACCATGACCAATAGCAAATTCTTTTGAGCCAATGGAGTCTGAGGTATAACATACCGTACCATCAAGAAGTGAAATTTTAAAATTTAAAACAGCAATTTGTCCCTCTTTTGCCTTCTCCCCCTCTCCCTTCTCATATATTTCATACCATATCCCCGACTTTGTTTCATTCATTTTCCATTTTCTTCGTTTTGCATAGTTTGCAATACGTTCTGCATCAATAGTAGTCAGGTATTTATTGGCAAGTTGTAATGATTCTTTGTATTTTTCAACCTCTTCTTTTGTTCTTTCTTTTTTTCTTTCCGATTCACCGTTGCAAGAAAAAAAAGCTAAGCTGCTAACAATCAATAAATTAAAGACAAAGAAATTCAAATAAGTTCTCTCAATCATATTATTTCAATTCCAATATTAAATTCTTATTATCCTCTGCTAATTTAACGAATGTCTCTAATGTTTTATTTAATGATTGATAAGATTTTCCTCCTGCAGCGTTCCTATGCCCTCCCCCATTAAAGTGCTTCCGGGCAAATTGATTCACATCAAAACTACCTAACGAACGAAAAGATGCTTTTACATGATCCTCTTTTTCAATAAAAATGGCCGCAAACTTTGCCCCGGCAATTGACAAGGCTGTGTTTACAAAGCCCTCAGAATCGCCATTCTGATAGTTGTATTTTTCCTGGTCTTCTTTCGACAAATAAATATATGAGGTACCAAATTCAGGAAAAAAATGCATGCGATTGTGCAAAGTGTTGCCTAAAAGCTGCATTCTGTGGAATGGATATTCATTGTATAGTTTATCAATAATGTATTTTTTATTTGCACCCGTTTTTAAAAGTCCTGAAACCACTTCGAAAGTACGCATTGTTTCGGAATTATGGCTAAAAAGCCCTGTATCGGTAACAATTCCTGTTAGCAAACAGGTTGCCATATCAATAGCTTGAGGGAAATTGCCGTTTTGACCTTCGATAAATTCATACACCAATTCGGAGGTGGAGCTTACTGATGTATCAGAAATCATATAATCGACAAAATCAACTGGTTGTGGATGGTGATCGATCATTATTTTTAGGTTATCACCTAAATTTATTTGATCTCCAATTCCATTTGCCCTTTTAGGATCGTTAAAATCGCAAAAAAACAATATATCAGCAGCTGATATTAATTTCTTTGATTTGTCAGGTTCCTTATCAAAAAGGATTACTTCATTGCTCCCAGGCATCCATTTTAAAAATTCAGGATAATCATTTGGAACAATTACTTCAACCTCCGCAACCTTGCCTTTTAAATAGTGTTTTAAGCCCAATGTGCTGCCAATTGCATCACCATCTGGATTTACATGGCCAAAAATCACCACTTTTGAACTTGTACTTAATACCTTGCCCGCCTGTTTAATCGTTGTTTTTAAATCTTCCTTCATTCACTTGCTTTTTTACAGAACAGCAAAGGTAAATAATATTTGCATTAAGAAAATCTGGTTGGGCAATTTAGTTATATCTTTGTTCGACTAATTCCTAAAGCTTAAAATCATATGTTTATTGAAAAGATATCATTTAATACATCATTAACACCAATAGAAATTAGTGAAATACTGAAGGAAAAAACAAAACCTTTGAAATTTATGATGCACTTACAAGACATCATTTAGTCACTATAAAAGGAAACATTAAGGAATTAGAATACGGTTCCGAAATCAATATTAGGTTTAGCCCACATTTTACTGGTTATATTGTCTTTTTCATTTTTGTGATTGTGGCATTACTAATAACTGCTATTTTTACTATTGATTCAATAAAAAAAATGAAATTCAATAACTTTCTTTTTATTCCAATTGTAGTAATAGTTATATATTTATTTCGATGGAAAGGCTTTTTAGAGGAAAGAAAGAGAATAAAAGATGAAATAAAGGTACTTCTACAAGCCCATAACTAAAATTTGTATTTTTAGTAGGCAATCAAATTGTTTTCCTGCAAAATTACTAGTTTATTTTCTTGTTTGAACAAATCAATAATACTGTCTAATTGCATGGATATAAGCTCCAATAACTCCTTGTTTCTAATATTTCCGACTTCTAAAATTAACACTTCAATATCGTATTTACCAAGGAGGTAAATATTTAGAAAATCATTGTCTTTGGTTACAATAATGCGTTCTTCAGCTATTGCTCTTTGTGATATTTCTTCATCTTGAAATAAGTGTCCATCTTGATAATCAGTGGTATGAACTGCATCAAACCCTTTATATCTGAAAAATTCGGCAAGCAATGGAGGAAGCTGAGTATCAATGAGAAATTTAAGCATGTTCAAATGGGATTATTCGCTTGGTATTACTCAACCGAGCTGCAAACTTCATACAAGCTTCTATATCTTCTTTTTCAATATATGGATAATCGGCAAGTATTTCCAGAGGAGTCATTCCTGAAGCCAGCAATTCCAGCATTTGAGAAACAGAAAAACGCATATTACGAATACAGGGTTTTCCCTGCATCACCTTCGGGTTGATAGTTATTCGGTTTCTTAAGTCATTCATTATCCGATTTCTTTTTTACAAATTTACTAAAGATCCATCAAACTTTTTACAACAATCCAATTTTAATACGCTTTCGCAAACAACACCCTTTTTTTCGAAGGTTTGCCTGTTAAAATACACTTTCCATCTTCTTCAGGAGAATCCAAAGGAATATTGCGAATAGTTGCTTTTGTTTCGTTCTTGATTTGTTCTTCAGTTTCAGCAGTACCATCCCAATGTGCTAATACCCAGCCATTTTTGTTTTCAATGATGTCTTTAAATTCATCATATGTATCAGCTTTGTAGGTATTTTCTTCGCGGAATTTAAATGCTTTATCAAATATACTCTTTTGCATATCTTCCAATAAACCTTGAACAGTTGGTAACAATTCAGCTTCGGGGTAAATTTTCTTCTCCAAAATATCCCTTCTGGCAATTTCTACATTTCCTTGCTCTAAATCTCTTGGACCAATTGCAATTCGTAATGGCACTCCTTTTAGTTCATATTCTGCAAATTTATGGCCAGGGCGGTATGCATCCCTGTTGTCATATTTCACCGAAATTCCATTTTTACGAAGTAAAGCCATTATTTCTTCAGCTTTTGCGTTCATTTGCTCCAACTGCTCTTCATTTTTATAGATTGGAACAATAACTACCTCGTATGGAGCGAGTTTTGGAGGAAGCACCAACCCCTTATCATCAGAGTGAGCCATTATTAAAGCTCCCATCAAACGAGTAGAAACACCCCAGGAAGTTGCCCAAACATAACTCAGTTTTCCTTCTTTATCAGCAAATTTCACATCAAAAGCTTTGGCAAAATTTTGTCCTAAAAAGTGCGATGTTCCTGCCTGTAAGGCTTTTCCATCCTGCATCATGGCTTCAATAGAAAGTGTTTCCAAGGCTCCTGCAAAGCGTTCACTTTCGGTTTTTGCTCCTTTTATCACCGGAACCGCCATAAATTCTTCGGCAAACCGGGCATACACATTCACCATTTTTGTGGTTTCTTCAATTGCTTCTTCTTTGGTAGCATGTGCAGTATGGCCTTCCTGCCATAGAAATTCAGCTGTTCGTAAAAACAAACGTGTACGCATTTCCCAACGCACCACATTGGCCCATTGGTTGATTAAAATTGGTAAATCGCGGTGCGACTGTATCCAGTTTTTGTAGGAGTTCCAAATAATGGTTTCAGAAGTTGGGCGAACAATCAGCTCTTCTTCCAGCTTTGCAGTAGGATCTACCTCAATACCACCACCTTCGGCATTTCTTAAACGATAATGGGTGACCACAGCACACTCTTTTGCAAAGCCCTCAACATGATCGGCCTCCTTACTAAAAAACGACTTGGGAATAAAAAGCGGAAAATATGCATTTTCGTGACCTGTTTCTTTGAACATATCATCCAAGGCTCGTTGCATTTTTTCCCAAATGGCATAGCCATAGGGTTTGATCACCATAGAGCCGCGAACAGCTGAATTTTCAGCAAGTCCAGCTTTCACCACTAATTCATTGTACCACTGCGAATAGTTCTCGCTTCTTTTTGTAATTCCTTTTGACATTTCCTTTAGTAATTAGGCCTTCGACAAGCTCAGGCACCATTATTAAAAATTGAAAATCAGAATCAGTTTAAATTCTAAAATTCTTTTATTCTTTAAATTAGTATTTACCTTTGTATTTTAAAAATGACTGCAAAAATAAATAAAAATCATTAGTATTTAGCCATTAGAAATTAGATATTTGTATTAGATTATTAACTTACAACTTATTACTAATTGAAATGTACAGCAAAAACGAAATGACGCTTGGTGAAGCCATCCGTGCTTACTTAAAAGCCATGGGACTGGACAGAAAACTGAAAGAACGAAACCTTATCAACTCGTGGGAAGAAATTATGGGTAAATCGGTTGCCAATGCCACCAATAAAATTGTTTTACATAAGCAAATCTTGTTTGTCCAACTTAACTCTTCAGTTGTCAGGCACCAATTGCAAATGATGAAATCAGGCATTGTTGATGCCCTTAACCGCAAAGCGGGTGAAAAATTGGTTAACGATATTGTTTTTAAATAACCACCTGATTATAAGCCAAATAACTAAAGTCCAGCAACATGGAAACTTCCAAAACACCAAAAGAGCAACCCAACAACCCTTTACATGGAATAAAACTAGCAGACATACTGGATTACCTTGTTGAAAAATATGGCTGGGAAGAACTTGCTTCCAGAATAAAAATAAACTGCTTTATCAGTAACCCTTCGATTAAATCAAGCCTTAAATTTCTGCGTAAGACACAATGGGCTAGAGACAAGGTGGAGAAATTGTATTTAAATACGATTCAAAAGTAAAAAAAGAGTGAGACTCAAAATCAGTTTATTAACTGTACCTTTGAGCCATGTCAAATACCATTAAAAATCAAAAAAATATTCTGGATAAATTCAGCATTGAGGAACTCAACCCAATGCAAAAAGAGGCTCAATCAGTCATTGAATCCAATACCGATATTGTTTTACTCTCACCAACCGGAACAGGTAAAACCATTGCCTACCTGCTACCTGTAATCAAAGAACTGGACACTAACTGCTCTGAAATTCAAGCTCTTATTATTGTTCCCTCAAGAGAATTAGCCATTCAAATAGAACAGGTTGCCCGGGAAATGGGTACTGGCTTTAAAATAAATGCAGTATATGGAGGAAGAGCCGGAGCCAAAGACAAGATTGACCTAAAACATCGTCCGGCAATTCTTATCGGTACTCCTGGAAGGGTTGCTGATCATCTGCGTAGAGGGCGTTTTTCTGATGAGCACATAACAACTCTTGTCCTTGATGAGTACGATAAATCATTAGATATTGGGTTTGATGCTGAAATGATTGAAATTGCAGATGCTTTGCCTAATCTTAAAAAAAGGATATTAACATCAGCTACAGAAAAAGTAAAAATCCCTGTCTTTATCGGAGTCACAAACCCAACCTACATCAACTACTTAAAAGAAGGTATTTCCCAACTAAAAATACAAACCATCCTATCCCCTTCAAAAGATAAACTGGAAACACTTGTTGAAGCACTTAGCAGTTTTGGAAATCATGCAGGCATCATTTTTTGTAATTATAAGGATGCGTTGCAAAGAGTAAGTGATTTTCTTACAAAAAACAATGTTAACCATGGTTGTTTTCATGGTGGAATGGAACAAATCGACAGAGAAAGGGCACTTATTAAATTTAGAAATGGTACTTATCAGTTATTAGTAGCTACCGATCTGGCTGCCAGAGGAATAGATATTCCAGAAATAAAGTTTATTGTTCACTATCATCTGCCTCCACGCAATAAAGAATTTATCCATAGAAATGGTAGAACTGCCAGAATGAATAAAAACGGCACTGCTTATTTGTTAGCTTGGGAAGAAGAAGAACTTCCTGATTATATTCAGGAATTGAAACCCGAAAACTATCAGCCTGATAAGGTCAAGGCAACAGAATCGATTGTTTATGAGTGGAATACACTCTATATCTCAGGAGGAAGAAGAGACAAAATCTCGAAAGGGGATATTGCCGGTTTATTTTTTAAACAGGCCAATTTAAATAAAGATGAACTTGGTACCATCGAAATAAAACAAGATTGTGCCTTTGTTGCTGTAAAAGCATCAAAAACAGAGGCTGTAATTCAATCAGTTAACAATAGTAAGCTAAAGAAAAAGAAAGTCCGTATTAGTCTGATATAAAGTCAAATATCAAAATAAAGAACTATTGGTTAATCTTCATTTTTCTTTTGCACTGGTTTTTCCTCACCACGTGTGTAAATGATTAAGCCATTCAGGAAATTACGCAAAATTTGATCCTGCAATTCCTTAAATTTGGGATGATCTTTCTTTCTAAAAAATGCACCCAGTTCGCTTTTGGAAATTTGGAAATTGGATAATTTTAAAACTTCTATGATGTCCTCATCTCGAAATTTAAGTGCCACACGAAGTTTTTTTAATATATCGTTGTTAGTTAGTGCCATCCGTTTTTTTGCAAAATACGTTAATTGATTGCTTATAAACAAATTTTTGTTAGATTTGAGTACTTAAACTGTTGATGTAACCATCAGATTACTAACAATCTAAAACGCTTAACTGTTTATTTAATTTTTAGAGGTTTCATAATTAAGTTGGACAAGCTACACTTTTATTTATATTTACTCCGTAAAATTTTAAATTGAGCAAATGAAACCCTCATTCCGCGTGCTGGTGAAGCTTTAGCGGAGGCGCAGAGGGGTTTATAAAGAAAATTAACTGAACAAAGAGATCTCATGAGCAAAGCGAATAATCGCTCTACAAAAGGATATGTTTAACCTTGCGAAGCAAGCTCATGAATTCCATATAAATTGTTTAAGAAAAGTGAATAAATATCAATTACTTAACTAAAATTTAAACAAGTGAAAATTCAATTACTGCTTTTGGCACTTATCCTAATATCTGCCTGTAAACCTGGGGAGGAAAATAAAAAAGAGAAAAACATGAGCCATCCATTTTATGTTGGAACATACACATCAAATGCAAGTAATGGAATCTATAAATATCAATTAAATAATGATGGCACTTTAGATTCCATTGGTTTGGCTGCAAACTCCGAAAACCCATCCTATTTGACTTTTAACCATGATAAAAAATACTTGCTTGCAGTAAATGAGCTTGAGGAAGGTGCTGTTGAATCATTCGAGGTTACTGACAGCCTGAAATTTATTTCAAAAAGCCCATCAGGAGGTACCCACCCTTGTTATGTTTCAACAAACAAAGCAGGGTATGTGTTAGCTGCAAACTATTCTAGCGGTAATGTTGGATTATTGAGATTAAACAACAATGGAACTCTTAGTGAATTACTTGATATTCAACAACATAAAGGAGAAGGAGTAACCGAAAGACAAAAAGCACCACATGCCCATTCTTCCAGATTTGATGAGAGAAGTAACACAATTATTTCTGCCGATTTAGGAACCGATGAACTGGTGTTTTCAAGTATTGATACCATTAAGAATAAATTAACTCCCAATAAGCAATATTCCTTAAAGATGGACGCTGGGGCGGGTCCGCGACACTTTGAGTTTCACCCTTATAAAAACTGGATTTATGTGGTAAGTGAGCTAAACAGCACAGTTACAATTGTAAAAAAAACCAAAAGTGGGTTTTACGAAAAAATTGCCTCCGTTTCCACCCTCCCAGAAGATTTTAACGAGGTGAATTATTGTGCCGATATTCATATTTCTGAAGATGGAAAATTCCTTTATGCTTCAAACAGAGGGCACAATAGCATTGCTGTTTTTAATGTGGACAAAAACAGCGGTTTAATTAAACTAATTGCAAATACTTCAACACACGGAACGTGGCCAAGAAATTTTTCACTTTCTCCGAATGGTGAGTTTTTATTGGTAGCAAATCAAAATAGTAATAATATTGTTTCTTTAAAAAGGGATAAATCTACTGGTTTGCTCACTTTTAAATCTGAAATTAACGCACCTTCTCCGGTTTGTATTTTATTTGAATAAGTTATACTTTCCAGGTATCACCTTGAGATCTTAAATTGTGAATTAAAATCGATTTTATAATGAAGAAATTTATCGTTTCACTACTGATTGTTTTACTTTGCCTAACTAGTAATGCCCAAACCAAACAATACGATGTTGGCAATTTAACATTCGAAACTTTTGTACCCAACAACTATTACAAAAGGTTTCATAACCCAAGTGAGTTGCCACCTTTGGTAAGTGATTTAATTTCCTCTGAAGTAAAAGCAAAAACCGGAAAGTATTATAAAAACTTCACCTTAAAGTATTGCGATATTATTGAAGTAAAGAAGTTTTTGCAGGATTATCCGGATTCAATTAATCAGCTTTTCCTACCAATTCCAAGATACAGGGCTGTATTTAACTGGTGCGACAGTACATTAGGTGTAAAAAGCTATCTTTTTCAGGCACTTATGGATGAATACGGGCAGCTTATTTATTTAGGGTTCCCTAGAACTGATGAACCTGAACAAAATAATTTTATGACATGTGACAAAGCCAATGAAATGGCAGATTCAATAGTTGCCCCTTCAATAACTACTTATGATGAACAAGATACTTACCTTTACTATGATATCCTGGTAAATGATTTAAAATGGATTATTACTTATTCAAAATACAATTACAGAAAAGAAGATGATAAGACCTTCTCATTGTTCAGAATACTTACATTTTCTCTAAAAAAACATAAGCTTCTAAGAGATATAACTGAAGAAAACGAATTCATCTATTTTCAGTTTTAAATTCATCAAAACATAAAAAAATCATTATCTTCACAGGCAGCAACCAAAATCAGCTAGTTATGAAAGGTTTACAATACATGTTTCCAGGTGCATCAAAACTCTGGGTAGTGATTATGTTTGGCATTTTTGGGGCACTTAGCTGCCAACAAGGTTGTCGTTGTAGAGGCTGCACAGGATGTGGGGGTTGTACCACAAGTGTTGTTGTTGATCACGAAGATAAAAATATGAGTGTTGATGGGGTGAAAATTAAGATCCGGGCCAACAAAAACCGTGTTACAAACAGAAAACTAAGTTTAAGCAGAGAAGATATCCATGTGGATAAAAATAGCTGGTATTCTGTAGATTACTTTCTGAGAGTTGAAAAAAGGGATGCTCTTAAAAATATTTGTGAATACGATGTATCCAAAGAACAGGATTTAATGGAATCAATCAGCAAATTCAATATTAAATTTTCAGCCGACAAAAATCATTTTGCTGTTGGATTAGATAACCAGGTGTTTAACTTTTTCCATCTTTTGCCAAATGGTGTTCCTTTTTCATCAGGTTGTTATTATTTAAAAGGAACTAACTACATCTATATTTACGGTGCAGCTATTTCTTTTAATGACATTGACTGGACCAGGTTTCCTGAACCCGAAGCTTTATTTGATACAATTATCATCCCTAATGAATATGCTGTCTGGACATTTGTTCATAACAAAGACAATGTATTGCACTTATTGGACAAAATGCCACCAGGAAACAAACACGAGATGATTTTAATTGAAAACTGGTACAACGAAATTGCCAAAACACATTTTACAGAGCAACGGGTTAAAAAAATTATCGCAGCCTCTCCATCCTGGAAAAAAACTGCCTCAAAAAACCTGATTAAAAACCTGACCAAAGATTACTTTAACCAGCCCCTGGAGTTAAAGTCAACCCTTGATATGATTTTATGGATTGATGATGCACCTACTTTAAACACAGCAGACAACCTGGTTTTTCAGAAGTATGTTGCCGATGGATATGCCGGAGATTATTTTGTTAGTCGCTTTGGAAATACTCAAAAACCTCTTAATCAGGAAATTAAAAACAAATTATTGGCTATATCTAAAAGCCTGTGTTCTAAAAAAATAAGCAATTCTTTTGATTTTAAAGAAAGCATATCGGTAACAAATGCTGCTGAGATTCTTTTAATTAGCAAGGAATATAAAACCTTGGAATTATTTATAGAAAATAATGTAACACTGCTTAAAATAGAAAAAAGTTTCAGCGATGTGCCTGAAGCAACCATTGATAAATACGAAAAATACCCACCTAACCTTCAAAAGCTGATGGTTGAAAGATACATTGAGCTAATGAAAGTACCTGATTCTGAAATATTTGGACTAACAGTTTCAGATATTGTTGATTTTTTAGCAGACAAAGCTAAATGTAGCGATCTAAAAGAAATTGTGAGTATCCACAAAGAAGATTTATATGGGTTTAGGATGCCAAAGAGGTGTAAGTAAAGTGAGTTATAGCACAAAGATACACGGAGGCACAGAGATTTGCAGAGAAAATAATTGATGAATAAAACAATGAAAATCTCAAATTTCGTTTATGTATTTTTAGTAGGACTGATTAGCATTCAATTTAATTGCACTAATAGTGAAGATAATATCAAAATGTATATTCTTGTCAATAAACCTGATGATTCATTTTTAGAGGATGAGGAAATCCTTGAAATAGCCCGAGAAGATATCGAAATTGAATACGATTCTCACTTTGAGGGTGAACCAGATCGTAGGGACAGTATATCCGATACAGAATTTTCAGAACTTGATAAACGAATAGCTAAATTCCTAAAAAACTCCAATGCTTTTGTCATTACTGAAAAGAATATCATTGATTCAACTACAAAAATCCTTTCTCGTGAAAAAGTTGATTATGAATTACTTTGTGGTTATGATTTAGATGCTTATATCATTAAAAACGATACGATTAAAAATCATTTTCGGCTCAATTCAATTTGTGGATTTGCCAAACTTGACTTTGAAAATTATCTATTTAATAAAAAACAATTTTTAGAACACCTTAAAACTTTGGATGAGATTGATGCAGAATCAATTACATTTAAATATAAAACGGTTGTTCTTGATTCTATGCCTTAGCAAATTGAGGACATTATAAAACTTGACTAAGTAAAAATTTCAAGAAATGAGCAACTAAGGAGCCTCCTTTCCCCATCTCTGTACCTCTGTGTATCCCAGCGTAACCATAGCAAAAAAATAAAAAAAACCACCACCACTTCCCTTTTTCCACACAAATCGTTACTTTTGTCGATTCTTGTAGTAGATGTGAGATTTAAGTACCTGGGTTTTAGATGAAATAGTAACACCTGGAATCTATAATGCTTATTTTCAAATCAATACAATTAAAAATATCATAGACT
>JBNKJW010000048.1:0-59188 GCA_050291445.1 Bacteroidales bacterium
AAGTTTCCCCGTGGGTTTGCGGGCAAATACCCACTGCCTTTTTCCCTGCTTATCGACAGTTGATATTTCATCCCTAAAGGATTTGTGCTCTTTATTTTCTGAATTCATCAGTAAAACTCTTTGTGATTAAACAGGCACGAATATATATAAAATCGAGCAAAAAAAAGAGTGCGAGATATTAATTTGGGTTTATTCTAATTAAGCCAATCTTAAAACTCTACAATAATCTAGATGTTTCAATATGTGTTTATGTAAAAAAATATTTATTTGGACAAAAAAAAAGCACTTTTTGTGTAAATTCCTTGATTTTATAATAAATAATTGAAAGATGTTTTTACCTTTGCGTAAAATTACTAGAAATAAGTGGTAATACTACCAGTAAACCTCAGTAATTTTCCTAAAACTAAAACACAAACTCCACTAAACCAATTAATTAACATTTTTTAGTTCATACACATTGGTAAACAAATATTTAGGAATATGAAAAGAGTAAAGCTTTCTAACCAATTATTAACCGCAATCTTAACTTTTTCTTTAATTTTTATTTTTTCTTTATTGTCTAAAGCTCAGGTTTCACAGAACGATTATGAAGCACTTGTTGCATTGTATAAAAGTACAAATGGTGCAAACTGGCAAGAAAACAGCAATTGGGATATTAATGCAACCGCCTCAGAAGTTACTGAAGAGTGGTATGGCCTCACCATCGAAAACGGAAGAGTTGTAGGTATTGAGTTGGACTACAACAATCTTCAGGGAGCTATTCCTTCGGAGATAAAAAAACTTACTGAGCTGAAAGTTTTACAATTATCATATAATGAATTAAACTCGAATATTCCTGTAGAAATTGGTCATCTTAAAAACTTAAAAGAGCTTTATATTGCTTACGCAGGACTTAATGGAACTATTCCATCTGAAATAGGTAATCTTAAGGAGCTTAGTGTTATTGAATTAAATCACAACACACTTACTGGTAAAATACCAACAAGGTTATCGAAATTAGCTGAATTGGAAAGATTGTACTTGGATGAAAACCAGCTAACAGGAAGCATTCCAACAGAATTAAAGGTCCTATCTAACCTTAAACATTTATATTTATCATTCAACAACCTTGATGGTGAAATTCCATCAGAAATTGGAGAATTAGCACACCTTGAAAGACTCTATTTAACTGAGAATAAATTAGTTGGAGAAGTACCTTTCGAAGTTGCAAAATTACCAAGTCTTAAAAGGCTTTATTTATGTGGTAATGCAATCAACTCCAAGTTTTCAAGAAAGCTTACTTCCGTTTTGGCAGTAAATAAGATGGATGTAAAAATAGACAAAATTTAGTGTTAAAGAAGAAATGTTTCTTTCTTCGGAGGGCTGACTTTGGTTAGCCCTCTTTTTTTCATCCCACTTTATCAATAAATATCGAAATCATTACAAACAATAGAAAAACATTAATAATGATAAAGTATTTCTTTATTTTGAAACCTTGCTCAGAACCACTAAACAGTTTTGAAAAAATGGCAATTAAGGCAAGAATGGAAACTCCAATGATAATTTTTTGAACAACAGAGTCTACAATACCAAATAATGGAATAAAAAAACCTGAAACAGCTGTTGCCAAGGTCCATATAAAAGTAATTCTTTTCAGTTGTATTTCTGAGTACCTGCCTGATATTGATGGGAAACCAGCCTGTTCATAATCTTTGCCATGCATGAGTGTAAGTAACCAAAAATGAGGTATTTGCCACATAAAAAAGAAAAAGGCGGTAATTAGGATATTCGGATCACTTAGTTCTCCCCCGGCAGCTACCCAGCCCACTGCAGGTGGAATGGCGCCAATTAAGGCCCCAGGAATAACTGCATAGGCAGTTTTCTTCTTCAATGGGGTGTATACTCCGTTGTACCAAAAAAGAGCCAGCAAGCCTAATTGTAAACCCAAAAAATTTGAGCCCAAATACAACAATATTGAGCCAAGCAATACCTCAAAAATTATTAGAAACAGTGCAAAATTTTCGCTTATTTTACCAGATGGTATCGGTCTTTGCTGCGTTCGAACCATTAATTTATCCGTCACTCTTTCCTGGTATTGGTTAAGGGCAGCTGAACCACCTGCAAGTATCCAAATCCCCAGCACAGGAAGAATGGCACCTACTGAGAATGAACCATTTGCCATTACAAAACCGAGCAAAGTGGTTAATGTTACAGCTGAGACTATCTTAATTTTATTTAGCTCGAGTATTGCTTTTAGCATAATTTAGACCCGTTTTATTTTAAACTTTTAATGTAATCGATTATTTGCTGCACTTCTTCATCTGTAATTTGATCCTTATAGTCAGTCATCACTCCCTTAGGATAACCGTCAACTACTTCGCTATTAGGATTTCTGATTGAATTTAACAAGTAAGACTCATCAGCTTTTACCTCTTTTATTTCACCATCAACCTCCACCTTTCTCATACTATTAAAAACACCTTTAAAAGAAGGGCCAACCAATCGGGAACCATCTGTTGAATGACAAGCATTACATCCATGCTTTTTCACTGCCATTTCCCCGGGCATCATTCCTTCAGCCAAAACTTGTTTAGTGTTGTACCATTTTTGGTATTCATCCTCGGTCAACACCCTTACTTTGCTAAGCATATAGGAATGATTTAATCCACAATACTCTGCACAAAGAATGTCGTATTCGCCCAATTTTTCAGCCCTAAACCACATTCGGTTGCCAAGTCCAGGAACAACATCTTCTTTTATTCTAAAAGCAGGTATAAATAAACTGTGTATTACATCAGGTGAATAAAGATCAAGCTTAACAGGCTTATTTAAAGGAACATACAAAACACTGTCCCACTTACCATTTTCATATTCAAAATTCCAAGACCACATTTTACCTGTGGCTTTTATTGAAATAGCATCTTTAGGAATATCCCTCATGGGCGCATAGCCAACCCAGCCATAATAAAACATGGTTAATACAAGTATGGTTGGAATCACTGTCCAGATAACTTCCAGCTTATTACTTTCTTTTGTTGGTGCAGCTTTTGGGTGTTTTTTCTTGCTATATTTTACTGCAAAAAGCATCATTGCTATTGTAATTCCAATTAAGAAAAACAAGGATATACCAATGATTACAATAAACGCGAGATCGACTCCTTCGACAAAATTTGATGATCCAGAAAACATAGATTTTCAATTATGATTAACGAAAATACTTACCTAAAAGCATAATCGGCAAATGTTAATATTATAAAAGTAAAAAAAACTACTACCGCAACTGCAACCATTATCCTGATTACTACCCTGTCGAATTTTAAATGCATAAAATAGGTGCCAACAATAAATGTTTTTGCCATGGCAATTATTAACGCAACCGCTACTGCAAACGATTTAAAATCAACTGTAGCTGCTGCAACCGACAAAATGGTCAGTTCAATCAGTGCCAACCATATAAAAATGTAGGTTTTGAGCTTAAGTGCATGATTATGTTTTTTTTCCATAACTTACTTTAATGAACAAGGTAAAACAATGGGAATAAAAATATCCAGATAACATCAACGAGGTGCCAGTATAGACCTGCATTTTCTAACAACATGTAATTATCATGGCTTACTTTTCCTTTTTTCACTTTGTAGATTACTACCCCAATAAAAACACTTCCTGCAATAACATGAAGTGCATGAAGGCCTGTCATAAAAAAGTAGAGTAGAAAGAAAAGCTTTTCTCCGGGCACCAAATCGTTAAAACCCTCGGTGCCAGGTGCCAAACCGTGTTCAAACTTAGCAGACCATTCAAAATACTTATTTACCATAAAAACCAAGGCTAACACAATGGTCAAAACCATCAACCCAATTGTAAGCTTTACTTTATTTTGCTGCAAAGCCCCTATTGACACAGCTATTGTCATTGAACTGGTTATCAACACAATAGTATTTAGCGTACCAATAAAAACATCCAATTCTGCTCCTCCATGAGCAAATGCCTCATGGTTCATGTACCGGTAAATAGAAAATACCAAGAACAAACCTCCAAATAATAATAATTCGGTAAAAAGAAATAACCACATTCCCATTTTTGAGGCTTCGTCATCTCTGTGAACGTGCTGATGTGATATTGCGTGTTCCATATTCTATTCTTCAATTTGGTGTTCGTAATCGTAAGGATCGCCTGTAACTTCAGGTTCTGTTTCAAAGTTTTCTAAAATTGGAGGCGAAGCTGTTTGCCATTCCAATGTCAGCCCTTTCCATGGGTTTCTTCCTGCAGGTTCACCTTTACGCATCCCTTTGATTAAATTTGTCAACATCATAATTAAGCCTGCCAAAAGAATCCAGGAACCAACAGTAGATACCACATTTAAAGTATGAAACTCAGGTAAATAATCGTAATATCTGCGAGGCATGCCCATAATACCCAGTATTAACTTTGGAAAGTACAATACATTAAAGCCAATAATTAAAGTCCAAAATGCAGTTTTTGCTTTTTTAATATTGTACATCCTGCCATACATTTTAGGATACCAGTAATGCATCGCTGCAAAAAAGCCAAAGCCGGTGCCACCAAACATAACATAATGAAAATGCCCAACAACAAACATGGTATCATGGATATGAACATCGGCGGCTAAAGCCCCATTAACCAGTCCTGTCAACCCTCCTATCAGAAACAGGAAAATAAAACCCATTGCGTAAAGCATTGGTGGTTGCATGTCAATTGAGCCTTTATACATAGTTGCCAGCCAGTTAAAAACTTTTATGGCACTAGGTATTGCAACCAGAAATGTTAAAAGTGAAAAAATCACCCTTGAAGGTCCGCTCATACCCGCAGTAAACATATGGTGCCCCCATACCAGGTATCCGACAAATGCAATAGCCAGGCTGGAATAAGCAATAGCTTTGTAGCCAAATATTCTTCTCCTTGAAAACACAGGAATTATTTCAGAAACAACTCCCATTGCAGGTAAAATCATAATATAAACTGCCGGGTGTGAATAAATCCAGAAAAGGTGTTGATACAGAATAGGATCACCACCTAAAGCAGGATCAAATAATCCGACTCCTAAAAATCGCTCGGCTATAATCATTAGCAAAGTAATCCCCACAATTGGCGTTGCAAGCACCTGAATCCAGGCAGTTGCATAGGTTGACCATGCATATAGAGGCATTCTAAACCAGCTCATTCCTTTTGCCCTCATTCGGTGTATGGTTGTCAGGAAATTTAACCCGGTTAAAATTGATGAAAAGCCCAGGATAAAAGCAGCCAATACTGCCATAGTAACATTAGTTCCCGTTTTAACACTATAAGGAGCATAAAAAGTCCAGCCTGTATCAGCAGGGCCATCCCCAAACACCAGCGTAGACAATGCAAATAAAGCCCCAATGACGTAAAAATACCACGACATAAGGTTGATTCTTGGAAAGGCAACATCCTCAGCTCCAAGTACTAATGGAAGAGTAAAGTTTCCAAATACGGCAGGAATTCCTGGTATAATAAACAAAAAAATCATAATTACACCATGTAATGTAAAAGCCTTATTGTAGGTATCTGGCTTCATGATGGTTTCTCCAGGTGCAATTAACTCAAGCCGCATTAAAATTCCGAGTGCAACAGCAATAAAAAAGAAAATTGCGATGGAGTACATGTAAAGTAATCCTATTCTTTTATGATCTGTTGTAAAAATCCAGGAAGCAATGCCTTTTTTTGTGTCAAAAAATCCTCTGTTGGGTAAAGCAATTGATTGTGTAGACATTATACTTTTTTAGTTTTTATAGGTTTCTTTTTCAATAAAACGGTGAATAAAAAGATTAAGACCAGGATAATAATCAATGAGCCTGATATAGAAGTTATATTTAATACGTATTTTTTACTTTCAGCATCGTAACTGAAGCAGAACTTCAGGAACTTATTGATGGTAGGCCCCGATTTTTCTTCTGCAGCTTCAACAACTGCCATTTTTAAATCAAATGGCAAAAAATAGGTGCCGTGTAGATACCTGGTTACCTTTCCTTTAGGACTTATGGCTACAATTGTTGCAGCATGTAAAAAGTCATCACCATCACGCTTAAACTTAAAGCCAACAGCATCAGTTACTTTTTCAATGTTTTGCTTATCACCAGTTAGCCATATCCAACTTTCCTCATCAACCTGCTTCTTTATTGATGCTAGGTAGTTTTTTTTCTTTTTCTGACCGAGTTTTGGGGTATCGTCTTCGTTAAAACTAATTGTAATTACCTGGTAATCCTTTCCAAGAACAACATCCGAGCGATCAATAACTTCAGCCATTCCATCCAACAACGGAGAACATAAACCTGGGCACTCAAAATAAACAAAGGTCAAAATAGTAGGCTTATCAATTAACGATTTCAGATTAACCAGATTACTGTCTTTATCAACTAAAACAATGTCATCGGGCAAAATACTATCAAGATGTTCATAAATCCCAATTTCTTCAGGAGGTTTAAACCCCTCTTGAGCAACTATTTCTGTTGCATATAGGGCTAACAAAATAATTATAATTTTTCTCATAGTTGTTCAATATAGAGGATAAAAAGATGCCTATATCCTTAATACAGGGTTTTAAATAGCTGAGTAGTATGCTCAGCTTTCATTTTTGCAAATCTAAAAAAATTATCTGTGCCATGCAAATTTAGACTAAATAAAAATAAGCTAAAAACAATTTATTAACCACCTCATTAACTGAGCATTAAGGCAATCATAAAATTAAACGACTCTAACAAAAGCCCCATAAATTCAGGATTTTGATGCTTGAATTATTTTTTTCGAATTGCAGCTTGAATTAAATGATTCGGATTGAAAGATGTAGAATGAGGAAAGGAATTAATGAGGTAATTTTAATATAAATTTTAAGGCTCCTTTTATAAGGCATTTGTCTAAAATATGTGCCCATTTTTCAAATATTAAAAAATTCCATGAATGTTTGGTAGTTTACGTCAAAACAATCAGTTCGTTTTGAAAACGTTTACCTTCTTGAGCAAAGCGAGTAAAATTAATTTGTGGTTGGTGTAAACTACTTATACCAAACCGCTATCAAAGATAATAGAAAAGGCTTTGGCCCCGAGGCGTCGGGGTGCTGAAGAATTAGCATGTTAAGAAAATTTATTTTCTGTTACATGATAACCATTCGATATTAATAAGCGTAAAAAATTATTATGGAAGTTATGATTGGTTGATTAAACAAACCAGGGTTTGAAAAAATCTTCAAACCCTGGTTTATTTATAATAATTAGCAACAAACTAATTCGTTTCAGTTGAGTCAGGTTTTTCGGAACTCTCAGAAACACCACCAATAGAAAACAAGCCCAATTTATCACCCTGAGGAGCTTTGGCATTTTCAGGATGTGTACCTTGCACTTTCAGCAAAAGATAACTCAGAACCTGAACAATTTGTTCTTCGGATAATTGTCCTTTAAAAGGAGTCATTCCCTTTGCCGGCACACCATTTTTCACAACCTGATAGAGTTGTTCCGGAGTGTTACCGTGTATCCAATATTCATCTGTCATATTTGGACCAATAGCATTACCTTCGCCTTTAGTTCCATGACAGGTAACACAAGTCTTTGTTGCAAAAATTTCTGCACCAGCAGCTAAATTAGCTTCATCAGTATACAGTGTAATATTTGTTTCATCAAAACCACTCACAGCCTCTTTCTTTTTATTTATTTCAGCTGCAGCAATTTCATTATTATACTCAGCTTCCTGCAAGTCGCCCATACCTGTCCAGAAATAATAGGCACCGTAAACTACTGAAAATATAACAGTTACATAAAACAGGCTCATTAACCAGAAAGGAGGAGGATTGTCAAGCTCCCTAATATTATCGTATTCGTGATCTTCTATAAGTTTTTGATCATATTTTTCGATAAATTCCATTTTTTCTTCGTGCATTTCCATGGATTTATTTTTTTATATTAATTAACCATTTGAAGGTTCATTGACTCTGATATCTGTTGATTGTTCGTTAAGATCCAATGGCATTTTAGCCCAGTTTTTAGAATCTTTTTTACTGGTTCTGATAATTCTGTAAATTATCCACAGAAACAAGATAAAAAACACGACTAGTGAGCCACTGGCTAATAAATCCAAACCTGATACCTGATCCAACGAATGTGTAATAATTTTCATTTTAAAAGAAAATTAACTATTTAACATCTTGAGCAACTGAAATATCTTTACCAAGTCTATGAAGGTATGCAATCACTGCAATCATCTCCCTATCTGCAGCAATTTCAATTCCAGCGGCTTTTAACTCAGCAGCAATCTTTTCAGCCTGAGTAATTAAATCAGCCTCCGCCTTTTCAGCATAACCTTCGGGGTAAGGAACTCCTAATGTTTGCATTACCTCAATTTTTCTTTTCAAATCAGAAATATCAAGTGATTGCTTTGCAAACCAAGGGTATTTAGGCATAATAGAGCCAGGGCTCATTGATGAAGGATCCATGAAATGGTTATAATGCCATGCAGCTGATTTATACATTTTCCCTGCAACAACACCTGCTCTTGCTAAGTCAGGACCTGTTCGTTTTGATCCCCACTGGAATGGATGATCATAAACAAATTCACCTTCTTTTGAATATTCTCCATATCTTTCAGTCTCAGACCTAAATGGCCTAACCATCTGAGAATGACAGGTATAACAACCTTCCCTTAGATAAAGATCTCTTCCTTCAAGTTCTAAAGGTGTATAAGGTTTCACTGATTGGATAGTTGGAATATTTGATTTTACTACAATTAATGGAACAATTTCAACAACACCACCAATGACAACGGCAACAAGTGCCAAAACTGCAAAGCGAACAGGTCTTCTTTCTAACCAACGGTGAGATGCCTCACCCTCAAGTTTTCCAGCCTTTAGTATTGCTCGCACTGGTGCTTCAGCTTCTTCATCATTTACCATTGAACCACTCTTAACAGTTTTTACAAGGTTGTAAACCATTAAAACAGCACCTACAAAATAGAAAGTACCGCCAACTACCCTGGTCATGTACATAGGGATGATCTGGGTAACAGTCTCCAAGAAGTTTGGATAAGCTAATAAACCATCAGCAGTAAATTCTTTCCACATCAAAGTTTGTGTAAATCCAGCCCAATACAATGGTACTGAATACATTAACATTCCCAAAGTTGCAATCCAGAAATGAGCATTTGCTAACTTGTTAGAAAACAACTTGGTTCTGAATAGTTTAGGAAGTAGCCAATATAACATTCCAAATGTAAGAAATCCGTTCCATCCCATTCCTCCGATATGTACGTGAGCAATAGTCCAATCAGTAAAATGGCTCAATGCATTTACATTTTTTAATGAAAGCAATGGGCCTTCAAAGGTTGCCATACCATAAGCAGTAACAGCAACTACCATAAACTTAAGAATAGCACTATCTCGAACTTTATCCCAAGCACCTCTTAGAGTTAATAAACCATTCATCATACCACCCCATGATGGAGCAATCAGCATAATTGAAAAAGTGGTTCCCAGAGCCTGTGCCCAGTCTGGTAATGCCTGATATAATAAGTGGTGTGGGCCCGCCCACATATAAATAAATATAAGTGCCCAAAAGTGGAGAATGGACAATCTATAAGAATAAACCGGTCTGTTGGCAGCCTTAGGCAAAAAGTAGTACATTAAACCGAGGAAAGGTGTTGTTAGGAAAAATGCAACTGCATTGTGTCCATACCACCATTGCACCAAAGCATCCTGAACTCCTGCATATACGGGGTAACTTTTTAAGAAACTAACAGGTATCTCAATAGAATTACCAATATGTAGAACTGCTACTGCTAAAAAACTTGCCAAGTAAAACCAAATCGCAACATAAATATGTTGTTCTCGTCTCTTTATCATCGTACCAATCATATTGATACCAAATACCACCCATATAATTGCGATTAGTATATCAATAGGCCATTCAAGTTCAGAATATTCTTTGCCCATCGAATAACCTGCTAACAAAGTAATTGCAGCTAATACGATAATCAATTGCCAGCCCCAGAAGTGAATTTTACTTAGTAAATCGTTATACATTCTGGTTTTTAGCAGGCGTTGCATGGAGTAATAAACACCTGTAAAAATTGCATTACCAACAAAGGCAAAAATAATTGCGTTGGTATGTACCGGTCTTGCCCTACCAAAAGAAATATATTGAAAATCGAAATTGAAAATTGGGAAAGCTAGTTGAAGAGCAATAACCAAGCCAACCAGCATACCAACAATTCCCCATAGTAAGGTTGCATAGGCAAATTGTTTGACAATCTTGTTGTCGTAGTAGAATTTTTGTAGTTCCATACAGTTCAAGTTTTAAGGTCTCTGACCCATTTTATATAGATTAAACAGAGTAGTTAATAAATTCTGAACTAAATAAATTATGATGTTTCTTTTTTGGGTTTGGTTTCTTTCTTTTCATCGTCAAAAAGCATCCTAACCGAAGGTGTGTAATCATCTTCATACTGACCTGATTTAACATTCCAAATGAAAATAAATAGAAATACCAATGCTACGATAAGGCTAAATGCGATAAGTATAAAGATAACAAACATCAATCAATTTTTGTCGAAAATAAAGATTTCTGCCAAGTTTACCAATTTAAAATCCTAATGTCTAATAATTTAAAAAGATTATAAATAAGAATATATTAATCTATTCAGATAATAAACTCGGAATATACAGCATGTCAATTATTTTCATTAAAAATGCTACAATTTGTTTTTAGCAACCAAAGAAGTCATTAAGCTAACAAAGGCAACTACTGTAACAGAACTAATAGGCATTAAAATAGCAGCAACAATTGGGGAAAGTTGTCCGGCTACAGCAAAACTAAGCCCTATCAGGTTGTAAATAAAAGAAATAAGGAAACTATATTTCACAATTAAAAGGCTGGATTTTGAAAGCTTAATGTAGTTAATTAGCTTTTTAAAATATGAAGCTTCTAAAATAGCATCGCAAGCTGGCGAAAAATGATATACATTATCAGCAATGGAAACACTAACATTCGCCTCTTTAAGTGCTCCTGCATCATTTAAACCATCACCAATCATTAGTACATTTTCACCTGATTTCTTCAACTCTTTGATGTACTCCATCTTATCAGCAGGCGATTGATTGAAATGAAGGTTTTTATCATCACCAAATAACCTTTTTAGGTTTTGTTTTTCAGTATCATTATCACCAGAAAGTACATGAAGTTCATAATCTTTTGAAAGCATATTTATCAGCTCTTCAAGACCTTCACGGTATTTGTTCCTGATTTTGAAAACTCCCTTGACTTGTCCGTTAAAAGAGACAAATACATTTGAACTGGTGTCGCTTTTCTCATTCATTTCGCCAGTAATAAACTCTTCTGAACCAAGCTTTAGTTTCACATCATCAAACTGACCGATCAGCCCTCGTGATGGAAGCTCCCGAAATTCTGCTACATCGATGGTCTGGTAAGTTTTGTATTTATTATAGATACTTGTACTTAGAGGGTGACTTGAATTCCGAGTTAAGGATTTCAACATTGAAAGCTCATTATCAGATAGTTCATTCCCTTCGTAATCAATGCTTAGAATGTCTGTTTGTGTGATGGTTCCAGTTTTATCAAAAACAATGGTGTCAAACTTTGTTAGCTTTTCCACCACTTCTGAATTTTTAAGAAAAAAGCCTTTTTTGCCCAGTAAACGCATTGTATTGCCATAGGCAAAAGGAATAGATAACGCCAAAGCGCAGGGGCAAGCAACAATCAGAACAGCTGCAAAAGCCTTTATAATCACAGATGGATCTGCAATACTCCAAAACAAAGCAGTTAAGGCACTGATTGAAATAACTGCAAGTGTAAAATGCTTGCTGACTTTGTCTATTAACTGACTGAGATTTTTACCTTCATCAATTTTGTCATCCTGGTTCCACAGCTTGGTCAACTGACTCTGCTCTACCTTATTCCTGACTTCCAGTTCAATAGAACTGCCAATTTGCCTTCCGCCTGCATAGAGGATATCACCTGCCATTTTTCTCACAGACTTTGACTCACCTGTAACAAAGCTGTAATCAATATTGGCTTCCCCTTTCAACAATGTGGCATCTGTTGGAATAAGCTCCTGATTATGAACCATTACCCTGTCAAGTTCTTTTAGATTTTTTATTGGAATGCTTTCTTCTCTGCCATCGCTAATCCGTGTAACTGCCACCGGAAAGTACGACTTGTAGTCCCTTTCAAATGACAATGCCTGGTAGGTTTGGTTTTGGTACCATTTCCCTACTAACAAAAAGAAAATAAACCCACAAAGAGAATCCATATACCCAGCACCCGATTGCGAAACAATCTCATAGCTGCTCTGCAAAAAAATGGCAAGCATTCCTATTGCAATAGGTAAATCAATGTTAATGATTTTCCGTCTTAAATTTTTAAAAGCAGACAAAAGGTAGTCGCTCCCGCTATAAAAGAGAACAGGAATTGCAAAAGCCAGGTTTAAAAATCCAAAAACAACCTCGTATCTTGCTTCAATCCCCAAAGAACCTTTAATGTATTCCGGAAAACTAAGTAACATGGTATTGCCAAACGCAAAGCCGGCCACTCCAATTTTATAAAGTAGTTTTTTGTTTTGTTGCTTACTTTTTTTCTTGTCGGTATCTTCTAATGTAATATTAGGCACATAATGAATTGAAGCCAGCAATTCAACAACTTGTCGGAGACTGATTTCTTTTGAATTGAACGAAATGGAAACTTCTTTTTTTACAAAATTCACCCTTGAATGAGAGATGCCTTTATTTAATGTGTTTAGATTTTCCAACAGCCAAATACATGAGCTACAATGGATTGAAGGTATGTGCAAAGTAACTTTCCGGTAATCACCTTCGCTAAACTCATAGATTTTATTTTGTATTTCTTCGTTATCAAGGTAGGCAAACTTTTTTCCAAAATCTTCGGTTTCTATTTTTATACCAGGTGTATTTTCAATTTCGTAATAGGTATAGAGTTGGTTCTCGTTTAATAATTGATAAACTGTTTTGCATCCATGGCAACAAAATGGTTTACTGTTCCACATTATTGGATTTTTCCCACAGTCTTCTCCACAATGTATGCACTCTGCTCCCATTCAACTTTTTTTTGTAAAAGTAAGAATAAGTTTTAATCTGGTAAAATGCTTGTTTTTTATTCAGCTTAGGCTGTGCCTGAGCTGGTTGTATGTTAGCAGGCTGAGCCTGCATCATTACTATTCAAAATAACAATATTGAAAGGCTGGGCTTTTCAGGATAATACTGGCTCAGGCAGAGCCTACACCTAACAGTGCCTGCCAAAACAGCTAAAATTTATTATCTTTACTAAAATAATAAGAAGCATGACTGGCAGTTATAAAATAACAAATTAAGAAGGACTCTATTTTCTGACTTTCCAAATTGTAGGTTGGGTCGATTTGTTTTCCAGAAAAGTTCACAAGGACATCCTTATTGAAAGTTCTCACTATTGCCAGATAAATAAAGAATAGAAAGGCAAAGCCTTTTAGGATATCATCAACTTAGGCAAAGCCTAAGCTGAACTATTAAATTTGAACAAGCTAAAATGACAAAACAAATTATATTACAACTACTTGCTATTGCATTTATAGCATGTCATGCCCCAAAAAGCAACGCACAAATGGTCTACAAAAACTCAGATATCGAGATCAACTTTTCTGGTTCTTTTGAAGAAGTTGAAAACGGCAGTTTTAATGCCACCATTGATAAAAACTATAAAGGATATTTTCTGAATTTTGAAAAGAAAATCCTTTTTCATGAAGACGACCAGGAAAAATATCACAGTACTGATGACGGTGAAATTATAGCTACACAGCATGTAGTAACATCAACAGGCTACCTGAGTGATTTATATATTTATAAAGCCATTGAAAAAGATGAACTGCTTGAAGAAATAGACAGGGCTTTTGGACAAAAAGAAACAAAATTCAGCTACCGAAAAGTGGAGGAAGTAAAAATTGGAGAATTAAAAGTATTGAACTGGAGGACGCAGTATTACAAAAACAGGTTTGAATATTACCTGGTCGTTGGTGAATTATATTACTATCTATTTGTTTCGACACCTTATGGCGAAAAAGAATATATTGAAACCCTATTGAAAACTGTTCAGTATTTAAATTAAAAAAACATGCAAAACGACAAACTCACACTAACAATTATTGCAATCATTGTTTTAGGGCACATTATTGGCGGGTTTATTTGGTTGCTGATAAAAATCTACAAAAAGAAGAAATAAAGCATCATAGCAATTGAACTAGCGCTGGAAGAAAAAAAACAGCTTCGCCAAAATACCTGTAATAATCATTTACAGAAAATTTCTGTTTAAACCAGTAGATCAAAAACAGGCAAAAAGCCATCACTAACAGTATAATTGCAACCCACATATTTTTTTGTTCGGCAAAAAAACATAGGTAAACAGACAATAATCCACTGGCTGCCAAAGAAAAAACACTCAAACACGAAACTGTTTTCAAACCCACTAGCCCAATTAATGAAACAAACTGATGCGTTTCATCATTCTTGTGATCATAGATGGAAAAAATGAGAATTGATGAAAAAACAAGTAGGAAAAATGCAATGATTATTAAAATTACTTCGTAATTCAATACTATTTCAGTAGTTAAAAGCGCACTTCCCCATACACCAGCAGTATAAATCGAGGAAACATATAATTCTTTTTGCAATCCTATCAGATTGCGCTGACCAAAAATATATACCATTAACAAATAAAGACCCGTAACAATTCCAAGCACAAAGCCAAATTGAATAATCTGTGCGGAAAGAAATATAAAGCTTACAAATGCAATAATTACGGCTAAAACAATTACAAGCACTGCCAGCTTTTTAAAATGCCTGTGGATAAACACCCTCCTTTCACCAACAGGTACTTTTAAGCTTAATGAATCTATTAAATGATCGCCAATGTAAATTATCCAAATTGTTGCCGCCAGACAAAACCACCAGTACAAAGGCATCTCAACCTTTAGCAGGTAACTTGCCATTGATGCACTGCACATTGCCCCTAGAACAACATCAATTGAAAACAGGTTTAAGTATTTTACTAATCGCAACAAAGATTATTTATTTTCTGGATTAACTAATGTAGGTTTTTTAGCTGACAAACGCTGTAATTTTCGGTTTAATCTGTAGCTAAAAAATGAAAAGGCAAGATAAACCAAAAAAATAAGTGGAATTGCTATTGTTTCCATAAAAGCAAATAGCGCTACCGTTATTATTAAAAAAAAGTATTTAAGATTGTTTTCTTTGAAACTAAAGTTTTCAAACTTCATAGAAAACAATGGTAGCCTTAAAACAACAAACATGGAGAGAAAAAAGCAAAGAAAAAATACTGAACTGCCTTTGGTTAAAATGTTTGAAAAGAATACTGCTCCAACAAGAAAATAGGTGGACTTGCCTAATGCTGGGAATAGCAAAAGATTAAAAGAATCATAAACATCAATAAGAGGTAATGAGGCAATTAAAAAAGTGCTTATTTGAAGGGCTATTCCCGTATATTTTTGTTTTGTGCCATCAAGCCAACTATTTGATAACCTGATTGTAACAGACGAAACATAAACAAAGGGTACAATTAGTATCAAAACAGGCATAAAAGATGAAGAGCTTGCCACTCCTTTTAAAAGTGTACTATTTTTTAATAAAACATAAATAATGATGGACGGAGAAAGACCTAAAGGAATAATATTTATTAAATGATTTATGATTTTTTGTTGTTGCCATAACCACTTGAAGCGTTCATGTAAATAGCTTATAAAGAAGTCAGCAAACAGGGCAAAAATAATAAAGTAACCAGCCAAGTACAACTTACTTTGCATTTGAAAAGTCAAAGCAATTGCAACTAATCCAAAGAAAAGTTTTAGAAACAAAAATAGAAAAGAGATCTTTTTGGCAATACTACTTTTTGTCATTTTGCTAATCCGAAGAAAGTATTCTTAGTCGTCTTGAAAAAGTCGATCGAGGCTTTCTTCTGCTCTTTTGCTTAAACTCTTATTTAACAAATTGTTAAAAATAGAGAAAGTAATATACAGGATAAATATTATAGGAATTGAAAGTACTTGCAAAATACTGAACAACAGAATTGAAAAAAACAAGAAAATATATTTCAATTTATTGTCATCAAACCTGAAATTTTTGAATTTCAAGGAAAACATTGGCATTTCAACCACTAACAGAATAGAAAGAATAATACTTAATGGTATTAAAACAATGGGTTTAACAATGTAAGAGCCTAAAAACAGGGTGCCTACAAAAAAGTAAATATTTCTATCGAGCGATGGAAACAAAAACAAGTCCTTTGTATCAAACTGAGAAATAAGAGGTATAGAAGCAACCATCATAGCACAGGCGGGTGTGGCCAATCCTAAAAATGATTCTTTTTGTCGGTCATCAACATTAAATTTAGCAAGCCTTATGGCAGAAAAAAGAGCAATTAAAAAGGGGGCTAAAAGAGCCAAGACTTCAGTTGCTGGTAAGGCAAATGCAAATTGTTTTACCTGCATGCTGCCTTTTAACAAGGCATAAAGAATAACAGATGGTGCAACACCAAAACTAACCATATCGGCTAATGAATCCAGTTCTTTACCCACTGGTGAAGTCGCTTTTAAAGCTCTTGCAGCAAAACCATCAAAAAAATCAAATAGGGCCGCAATATAAACAAAGTAAGCTGCTAGCACCAAATTATTTCTACCATCAAATGATAGTAAAATTGCTACTAAGCCACAAAAAAGGTTAAGCAGCGTAAATAAATTTGGAATATTCCTCACAAAAAAATTATTCTTTGACATGCAGCTTAAGGTTTTGATATGTAGACAATTGTTTGCAAAAATAAAATAATTATTCCCAAATAAGCATAAAACTAGACTTTTCTTGTCTTGTAAGTTTTATTTTAAGTAAACAATTTAGTAACATAATATTAGTAAACTTTCCATTTTGGATGCTATTATAATTTTCAATACAAGTTTCAGGCCAAGAAAAATCATTATTAATTCTTGAAAACCTTTATAAAAAGCATGTTAAGTCTGTCACCTATTAATTAACAGCCTGCTGACTTTTCTGAAAATCAGATAAATATACTTTATTTTCTTAAATTAATTGCAAAACTAATGGATTATCTCTTTTTTTGGAGATTAATTAAACATAAAAGACAAGTTTTAACGTTATATTAATCATTCCAAATAATGAATGAAGGCTAAAACAACAAATATAAAACCAATATCTACTAATAATCTGCAACTTAACTTAGTCACTAAGTATTTGTTCGGTATTATTGTTTTTATGAGTTGTATTTTCAACGCAAACTCACAGTTTTCGAGCTATAGCAACGAATACCTGAACATTGGTATTGATGCTTCAAGCCTGGCCCGAGGAAATTCTGTAATTGCAAGTACTCATGGTGTGTGTTCTGGGTATTGGAACCCTGCTGGTTTAAGCAAAATGCAATCTAAATTTGAAACTTCATTAATGCATGCCAACTATTTTTCAGGGCTTGCTCAGTTTGATTACCTGGGTTTCTCCTACAAAGCATCAGATAGTTTAATGTTGGGGTTGTCGGTTATAAGATTTGGGGTGGACGACATTCCTAACACACTTGAATTGGTTGATGAAAATGGGAATGTGAATTACGACCGTATTACTTATTTTTCAGTAGCAGATTATGCGCTTTTTCTATCGCTTGCAAAAATTTCAAAAATAAATGGTCTTTCGTGGGGTGGTAGTCTCAAACTAATTTACCGAAAACAAGGAGAATTTGCCAGTGCTTATGGATTTGGATTTGATGCAGGAGCCCAATACAGACTTGGTAAATGGCGCTTTGGACTGAATCTGCGTGATGCAACTTCAACTTTCAATATCTGGATTTTTAAAAAAGAGCTGTTTGAAGAAGTGTTTACCGAAACAGGCAATGAAATTCCTACCAATTCATTGGAACTGACTTCGCCCAAACTGTTGGCCGGATTTGCCCGTGAATTCACATTTAACCAAAAATTAACCTTGCTGGCAGAACTCGATTTTGATTTGCATTTTGATGGTGAACACCACTCATTGATTAAAGCAAAACCAATTAGCATAGACCCTCATTTCGGACTGGAATTCAGATACTTAAATAATATTTTCTTAAGAGCTGGTATAGACAGGTTTCAAATAGTTGAAGATTTTGATAATACAGAGACTTTGATGTTGCAACCCAGTATTGGCATTGGTTTTAGTTTGTTTGGCTTATCGTTGGACTATGCCCTTACTGATGTTGGAGATATGACGATTGCACCGGTTTCGCACATCTTTTCATTAAAATACTCTTTTGGGAAATAGTAATTTCCTAATTAGCTTGTTTCCTTTTTTCTTTTCAAATAAATATTATTTTTGCGACATACATATTTTTTTAATTGGTTAGTTGCTAAGCAAGTAATTTTTTTAGACAGAAAATTGTCTGTGCCTTTGTTTAACAACAAATAATGATTTATTGTTTTGCTACATGTATAGTTAAATGGCGGAGCCTGATAAAAAAATAAAAAAAGAATTACCTCTAATTGATTTAGATAAAATAATCGGTAACAGCAAATCGAAGCTACTTAAAAGTATGCCACGGTTTGTTATAAGCTATTTGAAAAAGTTAATCCATCAGGATGAAGTCAACCAGCAAATAATAGATCACCAAGACAAGTTTGGGTTAGATTTTATTTTTGCCAATTTAAAATACCTTAATGTTTCAGTAAGAATATCAGGTATACAAAGAATTCCACAGGACAGGAGGTATATTTTTGCATGTAACCACCCCTTAGGAGGTGTTGATTTTTATGCTGCCTTAATAGCTGCCAGGAAAAAATTTCGGGATGTAAAGGTTATTGCCAATGACATATTAATGAATATGGAGAATTTAAAAGGACTTTTTCTTCCTGTAAATGTTTTTGGCCGATCCCCGCAATCTTATTATGATATGATTAAGGAGGCACTTGCTTCCGAGGTTCAGGTAATGACCTTTCCGGCCGGAGAAGTATCAAGAAGAAGAAAAGGTGTAATAAAAGATGGCCCCTGGCACCGAAGTTTTATTAGAAATGCGATAGAATACAAGCGTGATGTAGTTCCGGTATACATTCATGCAAAAAACTCTAATCGCTTTTATATTTTAGGCAGATTAAGGGAAATGCTGGGAATAAAACTTAACCTTGAATTGTTTTTATTACCTGATGAACTTTTCAGGCAAAAAAATAAAACTATCAGGGTGGTTATTGGCAATCCTGTTCCGTACACTACTTTTGATAATTCAAAAGAACCTTTGGACTGGGCACAAGAGATGAAAGAAAAAGTTTACAAGTTGCAAAAAGAGTTATCTATGCTGAACCAGGCAAATTTTAATTCCTAAACTCGGCCAAAATTGTTTTATTTCCGGTTACTTTATCCTTTAAATTGACATTAACTTTTGTACCCACTGGCAAAAACACATCCACACGCGAACCAAATTTAATAAATCCAAGCTCTTCGTTTTTATCAGCAATACCTTCTGGTTTTGAATAGGTTACAATTCTTCTTGCAACCGCACCAGCTATTTGTCTTATCAAAATCTCAGTTCCATTTGCATCTTCAACTACCACTGTTGCGCGCTCGTTATCGGTTGATGATTTTGGATGCCATGCAACCAAAAATTTACCCGGATGGTATTTTACATATTTTACTTTCCCGTTTATTGGGTACCAGTTGGCATGTACGTTAAAAGGCGACATAAAAATTGATACCTGCAATCTTTTGTCCTTAAAATATTCGGGTTCTTCGGTTTCTTCAATAACCACCACCTCTCCATCTGCAGGGCATAACAACTGATTTTCTGTTGTTTTAGATATCCTGACCGGCCTTCTGAAAAACTGCAGAAAGAAAGTAAAGATTAGCAATGAGGCAAAAATGCAAATTGCCCGAAAAATAAATGCCTCAAAAACAAAATAAAAAAGAATGATGTTAAGTAAAATTAACACAGAAGAAACCAGAGACAAAGTTGGGTATCCTTCGCGATGTATTTTCATAATTAGTTAGTTTATATTTTCAGCTAATAAATAACAGGTAGACAAAAACAATTGGTGCTGCCATCAGCAAACTATCAAACCTATCAAGGATTCCTCCATGGCCAGGCAAAATGGTTCCTGAATCTTTAATATTAACTTTTCGTTTAAGCAGCGACTCAAGCAAATCGCCAAAAGTACCAAAAACCACTGTTAAAATTGCAATAACAAACCAATGAATAAGCTCAATTTCTTTCAAAAAAATTGAGACAAGCCAGGCTGCAATCAATGAAAAAAGTGCGCCCCCCAAAAAACCCTCCCATGTTTTTTTAGGCGAAATACGTTCAAACAGTTTATTCTTCCCTATCATTGAGCCAATTAAATAGGCACCTGAATCACTGGCCCAAATTAAAACAAAAAATGCTATTAAAATTGAACCATTAAAATTATTACCAAAAGCAGGACTAAATACCATGTAGTTTGTTAAACCAAAAGGCAAAGCCACATATATAGCCCCGAAAATAGCATATGAAATATTAGAGACAGGATGTACCGAATCTCGGAATAGTTCAATAATTGTCAACAGAATTACTATGGGCAAATAAAAAGCAAAAACCTTTGAATTAACCTGCCCTGCAGCAACCAAAAAGTTGGTGACAAAAATTACAAAACCAAAAAAAACACCCGTTATAACCTGGGGTTTGCGGCCATCCTTAAGTGCTATTTTATAAAATTCGGCTTGCCCAATTGCAACTATTGCAACAAAAAGAACAAAAAACGAGAGCGGATGTAATAGCGTACATCCAATTAATACAATTACAAAGACAGCAGAAGTGGCGGTTCTTTTAATAAAATCGCTTTTCAAATCAGAAATCTTTTAGGATATTTTCGGCCTTTGTTTTGTTATCAATTTCTACATACAACTCAAGCTCACCAATAAGAAAAGAACTGTCCCTTTCATTTACAATCACTGCTGAAATATCATTTCTTTCAAGTATTCTTTTTGCAGTCTGGGCATTTTCAAAATTCACATAAGTTTTTAAAACAACCCATTCTCTGCTTGTATTGATTTCATCAATTGCTTTTTCCTCGTTATTTGCTTCAACAAACAACTCAAATTTATCATTATTTTGCTTAATGATGGCCTTAATGTTGTGCTCGTTTAATACGTCTTCATCTCTTTCGGCAAAATGGATTTCATCGTATTTTCTCACTGATATCCAGCCATTTAACAACTCTAAAATGGAAATTGCATTTTCAGCATCTTCATTTTTAGTGTAAATTTCAACTTTTTCGAGATGGTAGTCCGAATCTTTTCTTTTGATAATGAAATTATCAATTGAACGTTCATCTAAAATGTCTATTCTGTATTTTGTTTGACTAACACTGTCGCAGGTAATAATTTTCTTCCAACCTTCCAGATTTTCTTCTTTCAAAAAAGGGACTGTTTTTTCAAGGTCCTCGTTATTTATATAAAGTTCAAAGTTGTCAAGAATAAATTTTGAATCTTCTTTCTTTTTTAAAATTGCATGAATTCCAGCTTTTGAAAGCAGATCACGATAACTTCGCATTTGCTTTTCGCCAACAAAGGAGTTTATTTTAGTTAAACCATCAAACTCATCAATAAGTTCTTTCGCCTTTGCTTCATCAAATTTTTTTACAAATAGTTCTATTTCACCCAAAAGGAATAAACTATCTTTTTCATTAATAATTACCGAGGGAATCCCGTTTTCTTCCAGAATATTTTTTCGCAATTCTGCCTGGTGAACCCTCTCAAATGTTTGAATTTTAACCCAATCCTTCATGTTTTTTATTTATTCTTTTTGTGAAATATAATCAATAAATTAAGTTCTACTAATTTAAAAATTTTAACCCAATTTAATAAGTACCCAACAGCCAGATTTAATTATTTAGAACAAATACCAATAGCTGCTTTGGTCCGTGTGCCCCCAAAATCAAGGTTTTTTCAATATCCGCTGTTCTTGATGGTCCAGTAATATTTGTTATTTGCGAAGGTAAATTATCACCATATTTGTTTTGCAAACCTTCAAGCGCTTCTTCAATTTCCAAAACTAGTTGTTCTTTGTAGGCAATTACAATATGTATTTCGGGAAATGAAAATATTTTTCTTGCCCCGGGTAGCGCACTGCTTACCATCACACTTCCAAATCTTGCCACCAAAAATTCACAACTGCTAATTCCACTTTTTATCTCCTCAGTCCTTTCAAATTCAGTTGTAAATGGGATTTCTGTTCTTTCAACTATTCCCTTAAAACTTGGATCAGGAGAATAGCACAAGCCAAGGTTTTTCTCCTGATGAATACTTTTTAGTTTTTCTACTAAATCATCCTCATTGCCACAGAAAAAAAACTGTCCATTAATTTTTGTTAATTCATCATTAAAAATATCAATTAATGGTTTGTCTGGTGTAACAAATATTTCTTTATTTGAAACATTTGGATTATCAATCTCTTTTATTTTAGCAGTTTTTAATCCCAGCCTGATTCTTTCCAGGATTTTCTCCTTAGATTTTGAAGTATCCATAAAGTTATTTAAAATGGTCTTGTAATATTGTGGTAAAAGTAATGAAAAAACCTTATTCACAAAAAGAATAAGGTTTCCTCATTAATCAATTTTTTATGTAATATTACAAACCTAATAATACTATTTTTCTTGATCAAGATCTTCAGTCAAAGGTTCATCCTGATTTTCACTATTTTCGTCGTTCTCCTTTTCTTCTTTCCTCACCTTTAAAGCAGGTATTTCTTCATCCACAAATTTCCTTTTTCCAAAAATACGCTCTACATCTTCGCTAAAAATCACTTCTTTTTCAAGCAATAACTCCGACAATTTAGTCAGGCCTTCTTTATTTTCAAGTAAGGTTTGTTTGGCTCTTTTATATTGTTTATCAACCAGTTTTTTAACCTCTTCGTCAATCACCTCAGCAGTTTTTTCGCTATAAGGTTTATTAAAAGAGTATTCACTCCGTCCCTGAGAGTCAAAAAAACTAATATTCCCAACCTTATCACTCATTCCAAAATATGAGACCATTGCGTATGCTTGCTTTGTTACTTTTTCCAGATCATTTAAAGCACCTGTTGAAATTTTCTCAAAGAAAATCTCCTCAGAGGCCCTACCGCCTAAGGCTGAGCACATTTCATCAAGAATTTGCTCTTCGGTAGTAATTTGTCTTTCTTTTGGCAAATACCAGGCAGCCCCAAGTGCCTGACCACGAGGAACTATGGTGACTTTCACCAACGGGTGTGCGTGCTCCAATAACCAGCTAATAGTTGCATGACCTGCTTCGTGGTAAGCTATTGTTTTCTTTTCAGATTGGGTAATCAGCTTGTTTTTCTTTTCAAGTCCGCCAATTATTCTATCAATTGCATCAAGAAAATCCTGTTTTTCTACAACCTTCTTGTTTTTTCGTGCAGCAATTAGTGCAGCTTCATTACAAACATTGGCAATATCTGCCCCTGAAAACCCGGGAGTTTGTTTTGCCAAAAACTCCAAATCAAAATTCTCTTCAATAGTAATTGGCCTCAAGTGTACTTTAAAAATATCTTCGCGTTCCCTTAAGTCAGGAAGTTCAACATGTATTTGCCTATCAAACCTACCTGCACGCATCAGTGCAGCATCTAAAATATCGGCTCTGTTTGTTGCAGCAAGGATTATAACACCTGTATTGGTATCAAACCCGTCCATTTCAGTAAGTAGCTGATTCAACGTATTTTCCCTTTCGTCATTTGAGCCAAAATTGGGATTTCTTCCCCTTGCCCTACCTATTGCGTCAATTTCATCAATAAACACAATACAAGGTGCTTTTTGTTTTGCCTGTTGGAATAAATCGCGAACCCTCGAAGCTCCAACACCAACAAACATTTCAACAAAATCGGAACCCGACATGGAGAAAAACGGCACATTGGCTTCGCCAGCCACTGCTTTTGCCAACAATGTTTTTCCGGTTCCGGGAGGGCCTACCAACAGCGCACCTTTCGGAATTTTACCCCCAAGTTTTGTATATTTCATTGGGTTTTTAAGAAAATCGACAATTTCGGTTATTTCAACCTTTGCCTCCTCAAGTCCGGCAACATCTTTAAAATTCACTTTTATATTGGCTTCCTCTTTATCAAAAACCTTGGCTTTTGATTTGCCAATTGAAAATATGTTTGAGCCTCCGGCACCACCTCCGGCTCCCATTCGTCGAAAGATAAAAAGCCAGATGGCCACAATAATAATAATTGGAAGCAACCAACTTAAAAGATCACCTAAGTGATCTTTTCTTACTTCGTAATCGATATAAACTTTTTCGTCACTTTCAAAACCTTTTTGAGCCGCCTCCATTTTTTCATCAAACCTTTCAACAGAACCAATTATGAAATAGAACTGCGGCGAACTAGGGCTTCCGTAGGTTACTCCTTTGTTTCTGTACTTATCGTATCTTTCCGAAGCGAATTTTTGTTCTTTGATGTAAACTTCGACCCTGTTATTGTTTACCACCACCACTTTTTTCACATCGTTCTGGCTCAACATCTCTTCTTTAAACCTTTTCCAGTCAATTTTTTCGGCTTCACTCCCAAAATTAATAAACTGAATACCTATAAATACCAAGGCAATCAATCCATAAATCCAGTAGATATTAAATTTAGGTTTTCCCAAATTATTTTTATTTGATTCTGTTTTTCTTTGTTTTTCGTTATCGCTCATATATATCTTTATTTCTTCAACTCATAAAATTTACCGAACTGAAACTGTTATTAACTCTTCACCCTCTCAACCTGTTTTGAGAAAAAACAGGTTAAGGTTTGTTGATTACAATTCCTATACCACCTATAAAACACGTTATTTTTAATGAAATTATGACATCATTTTGCTCCACCCACCTTTTTCTTTGACAGAATGTCAGTTAAGCAATTTCCGGAATGTCTTGCCTTTTTGCATCCTCCCAAAACTCCTCAATGTTATAAAAGTGCCTTGATTCGGTCTGAAATACATGAACAACAACATCAGAATAGTCAAGCAATACCCAGCTGGCATTTTCAAAACCTTCTTTATGGTTTACTTTTTCATTTAACTCATCCTTTACCATTTTTTCTACCGAAGCAGAAATTGCATTTACCTGAGTGCCCGACTCTGCATTGCAAATAACAAAATAATCACAAACAGAACTGCCTGTTTCTTTTAAATCCAAAACCACAATGTTTTCAGCTTTTACTTCCTGCATTCCTGCAACAACTGTTTCTACTAATTTTTCGGTCGTATACTCTTTTATCACTCTTAATTATTTTAGTTAGGCTGCAAATTTAGTTAAATTTTAATTTAATCCCGTCTGGTAATTTTGTTGATGTAATTTTCTTTATTTTTCTTTTTTGCATGATAGTTAATAAGTTACCGTATATTTTTAACAACCGCCCAAAAATTTAACATTATTTAGGTATTTTTACCACCCAATAATTATTATTAAATGCTGTGATTGGTAATACTATTATAAATTTAGAAACGGTAGATTCAACAAACCTATATTTAAACAAACTGCTTAAAACCAGGAAAAATATTGATGAAGGCACCGTAGTTATTACAAAGCAACAGGTAGCTGGTCGTGGCCAATTAAACAATATATGGGAAAGTAATCCAGGTGAGAATTTACTGATAAGTTATATTGTTTTTCCCTTCTTCTTAAAAGCTGATCACCAATTTATATTGTCAAAAGCAACTGCACTTGGTGTATTTGATTTTTTGTCGGGTTATTTAGAAAAGGTTAAGATTAAATGGCCTAATGATATATATGTTAATGACAAGAAAATTTGTGGGATTTTAATAGAAAACAGTTTACGAGGAGCAAGCATCTCTAACTCTATTATAGGGATTGGGATAAACATCAATCAATCCAATTTCAGCAAAAAGATTCCAAATCCTACTTCGTTAAAATTAGAAACACAAAGAACCTTTGATTTACAAAAAACACTGACAGCTTTGTGTGAAAAACTCGACAATCGATACGAACAAATTAAATCAGCTGAATATGAAGATGTAAACAATCTGTACATTAATCACCTCTACAGATATAACATATTCAGCAATTATCGGGATAAATCGGGCATATTCTCTGCAAAAATAACTGGAATTGATGAATCTGGAAGATTATGCCTTTGTGATAGCAGCAACAATTTCCGAAAATACGCTTTTAAAGAAGTTGAATTTATTTAATCCTTTACATAATGCTACTTTGAAACATTAGGAGCAGGCAAGATAACAATATTTTCACCAGTTATATTTATCCACCAACTTCCATTTCCACTTTTTGTATTTCTCAATTCAACATCCATAGGAGTATCATTCGAAGTTATTGTGTACCTGGCATTTGTACCCAGTTGAACATCTACCCCATCTATCGTAAGTGTCCTTCCTTGTGCTTTAGGCATTATCTTAATTTCGGTTGCCGAACCATTGTATGTAAAACCATCACCATTTTCATATATAACATCAATATCAATTAATCCATCTGGTGTTTGCATTTCAAACCTATTCCCTTCGCTTGTAGCTGGGTTGATATTTAAATCACCAGATATGGTTAAAGCAACTTGTTTCTCAAGCTGTATTGTTCCAAGATCGGTTTTTTCATTTGCACTAACGCTGATTCCTTCACTTGATTTTTCAAGGAATGGGGCTTGGGGAGTAACTGTAAGATCATAAATACCTTCGTCTAAGCCCAAAAAACAAAAATAACCATTTGGTTCTGTAATGGTTTCCATCACATTATCACCCCAACTAACTGCAACTACCGGATTTGATGTTACTGGTTGAATAAAACCTTCGATGGAGCCTGTTGATTCAGGAGTAAAAGCCTTAATTACTGGTTTTAAATAATAGTTTCCGCTGTTCTCAACAACTGAGTTTTTTGCGTCAAAACAAAGATATATAATTTGATTGCTTCCATAATTAAGCTCTTCATCAACTTTAACAACTATCTCTGTATTTTGCAGTGAAGTGTTTTTTAAATCAAATACACCTTCATTGGTTGTTATTGAGTTTTCTCCAAATTTAATAATAATTTCAGACAACTTTCCTGGTGCAATTTGGGTAGAGGCTAACCGTATTGATTCACCATTACTATATTCCACTAAATCGTATTTTCCAGATTGGTAGCCAGGCAGGTTCACCTCAGCCCTTTCATTGTTAGGTGTTAAATGGATTAATCTTAATGACTCAATTTCAACCACAACTTTTTCAAAAGAGGCTGCTGAAGAAGTTAGAAACACTTCTACAGTTCCATATTCATATTGTGTTTCATCCTGACAAGCAATTAATAAAGCTGTCAAAAAAAGCCAAAGGAGCACCGTTCTCATAAATTTAGAATAATTGATTAATTTCTGAGTGGTTATGTTGTATTTGTATAGATTCAGCCATTATGGAGATGATACAAATATAGTTTTTAATATTATACAAAACAGGGCTTATGTAAATATTTTGACAAACAGAAAACACATAAAGCCCCCAAACAGACAACACTTCGCATAAAACCCTAACAATCAGACACTAAGACTCAGATGGAATTAATGGCAAAAAATCGAGTTTGTGACGAAAAAAAATCAAAAAATAATTTGCTCAAGTAAGAGAAATTTATTTATCTTTGCAGCCCTAAACATGGTGATTGTAGCTCAGTTGGTTAGAGCATCGGATTGTGGTTCCGAGGGTCGTGGGTTCGAATCCCATCATTCACCCATTTAAACATATTGGCCTGGTTTTCAACACTGTTGAAAACCAGGCCTTTTTACGTCAAACAATTTATTTTAACAAACATTCTCAACTTTTTAGAATAATTATTTAAAAACACAACCTACTTTCCTTAGAACATAAGATTAAAAATTAGCAGAAGAGCTCCACCCAAACTCAGCCATATACATTTTTAGTATGCCACTATCTTTTTTGTAATTACCTTATCCCCATCCAAAATCTTCATGATAAAAACCCCTTTTTGTTGATCCATGTTCACAGTAATCTGGTTTTTGTCTGAAACTTCAGTATGTATTGTTCTTCCTGCCAGGTTAGTAACATTAATTTTAGCTCCATATCTGTTGTTGCCCAGATTGATATTAAAAACCCCATTTGAAGGATTTGGAAAAATATTGATGTCTGAAAACTGAGCGGTCTCAATATTGGTAGTTTGCTGGCCTTTAACCATCCAAATCCCATTCAAGTCAGTTGCACTAACATTAACCGATGTTGATGATGTTCCCTGCAACAAATACTCTGAATTTTCGACATCAACCTTATATATTTCAACCGTACTTTGATCAAAACCTGTCTCTGCAAAATCAAGGGTAACCTCCCCTTCTGCTATTTCAGAGAATACAATATAAGTTATTACTTGTGGAGTAGAACTCTTTTTTTTGCTCAAACCATAAGTTGCTCTATCGGCCCTAGTAACAGTGGTTTTAGAGGCTGCTTTTTTACTTCCAGGGACTAAAATTGACAATCCTAAATTTGTTACAACATCTCCACTTACCAAATATGTTTCTGAAAGATAATCGTTTTCAATATCTATATCACCTCCAAAGGCGCCCATATCAGTTACCTCATCACTAAAAGTATTGCCTGCGTTTTTGCAGGGCGACAAATCCTGCAAATGAAAATCATCCGAAGCAACAAACAAGGGGTCTTCAGAAATATCATTTTCTCCTGCGTTAATATTGTCGTAATCTACTGTATTTCCAAAAACACAATTGTATTCAAGTAAGTCAATGGCTCCACCATTCATAGATATTCCTGAAGAATCGTTAAAAACAAAGATATTATTTAAAATAGTGGCCGGGCTATTACCTCCTGCAAGGAGACCATGACCTAAATTATCAGCAACAGTATTGTTGATTATAAGTGGTTGTGCATTTCCTTGAATTTTAATCCCATTTAATGCACCCTTAATAATATTTTTTGCTACAACGGGTGCCTGGTCTCCTGCAATTTTTACGGCAGCAAACTGTCCATTACTCCCACTGTTTTGAAGTGTAAAACCTACCACACCTCCATTCAGACAAGCTTCAAAAACTACAACATTCCCTGAGCCACCACCATCAATTACTGCTAATTCAGGATTTTGGTTAACTGAAACAACAAACACCTTGTCATAAATTGCTATACTTTCATAATAAATTCCATCGTCCACATAAACCACACCCCCTCCGGAAGCAGATGCTGCATTTATTGCTTCTTGTATTGTACTATAATCTCCAGGCACATTAAATTGTGTATACCCTATTACTGAACAAACTGTAAAACCAAAGCTCAAAATTAAAAGTCTTGCAAATCGAATTATTTCTATAATTTTCATAACAATAATTTTATTCGTGATTTAGATTATCTTAAATTTATTAAAAAATTAGCACCTTTTTTTATATATTGTAGGATGCATTACTAAGTTGTACGAAATGAATTTCGCATTGTTTCAAATTTTGAGATTATTTAGGATACACCCATATTAGTAATAATACTAAACCTTGTTGAGCATGCAGAAAAACAAAGCCTTCTCCAACACCTACCCTTTATTAAATTTCAAATTACAAGAGTTGAAAAGAATAGGTTTGACAATTATTGTTGTTTTCTTATTTCACTTAACCATTCTTTCGCAGAAACCATCGACAGGAAATCCTATAATTAAGAATTTTTCACCTGCTGAATATGGAGCCAGCTCGCAAAACTGGTCAATTACACAAGACAGCAGAGGTGTTATGTTTTTTGGCAATACACAAGCAGTATTAGAGTTTGATGGTACTACCTGGAACACTTACAACCTACCTAATCTTGTACCGGTAAGGAGTCTGGATATCAGTCCTGACGGCACACTGTTCATAGGGGCTTTTGCCAACTTTGGGTATTTATCTGTCAATAAGGATGGCAGCAGAGAGTTTGTTTCTCTTACAAATAAAATTAGAGAGGAAGATCACAAAGAATTTAATGATATTTGGAGGGTAGCAGCAGTTTCATCCGGCACCTATTTCTTTACACCCAATAAAATCTATTGTTTCAGTAAAGATAAAATTACTGTAATTGAAGCAGAAATGGAAGCAATGTTTGGGTTTAAAGCCTATGATAGAGTATTTGTTATGCTTAAAAACAAAGGACTTGCTGTTATTGAAAACAACGAATTAATTTCGTTACCATACACCTCTGTTTTTAATTCAGACCATAGAATGTATACCTTAATAGCGTATTATGATGAAAAAATTCTGATTGGCACCCGAAATGCTGGGTTTTACACTTATGATTTGAAGCTATTTACCGAGAATGGAAAATATAATTTCAAGAAAAAGGTGCCACATTTAATACTCAAACATTTAAAATCCGGTGCCACTGAATACATTAACAAACATTCAATGTACTCAGCTACAAGAATAAATGCTAATCTTTTTGCTTTTGGAACTGTAACCGGAGGCATAGTATTAGTTGGGAAAAACGGAAATATCAAAAGAATCATTAACACCAATAATGGTCTGAATAATAATTGCATCTATTCGCTTTTTGCTGATAAATCAGGGAATTTATGGGCAGGACTCCAACAGGGAATTTCTCATATTGATTTGAGCTACCCTTTAACTTTTTTTAATGAAGAATACAATGGACTGAATGGTTTTGTTACCTCAACAACTATGTTTAACAATGAGCTTTATGTAGGAACAATGTCTGGTGTTTTTAAATATCCGACAAACGTGGATCTGAAAAATGGAGAGAAATTAGGATTTATTAAAAAAACCGATGAAATATTTGAATTCTGGGATTTTGCTATTGTAAAAAACAATTTATTTGCTGTTGGAACAGGAGGTATTTATATTTTAAAAAAAGGCAAGTTTGTAAATATTTTAGCATCACCAGCATCAGTTATTGAAAAATTAAAAACCTCAAATGATTTGCTTTGCATTGGGCATGATGAAGAATTTGCTATTTATCAAATAAAAAGGAAAGGCAAGCGTATTTCAATAAAAAAACACATGTCTTTTGAGGGTATTGAAACCCGTATTTCTGAAATAACTGAGATTCGACCAGGGGAAATATGGTTATCTACAGATTTTGACGGAATTTACAGGGTGAAATATGATCAAAATAATTTAGAAAACTATGAAGTAAGCCACCTTTCCGAAAAAAATGGGTTGCCAACAGATGAATATAATTCAGTTCAGGTTATTAACAATAAAATATATATAGCAACACGCAAGGGCTTATACATCCCTCAATACAAGAAAGACTCAGTATTTTTCATACAAGATACATCTGTCGGAGAATTTTTTTCTCATGATTCCGTAAGCCTGATACAGTTTATTCCATACAAGGACAAATTTCTTGTAAACAGTGAAGAGCAAAGGGTGGGCTTTTTAAGCAAAACAAAATCAAACAGCTTTTTGTGGAACAATAAGTTTTCGGTAAGATTCCCGAGCTTTTACAAAGTTATTCCGAATAACGAGCTTTTAAATATTTACACAAGCAATGGGTTGTACATTTACAACTTAGAAAACAAGAAGGATTTTGAACAATCATTCAATACTATAATACGAAGAGTTTATTTAAAAAATGATTCTTTTTTATTCTACGGGAATTATTATACCCCTGCAACAATTGATTCAATTCATTCATCTGCAAGTTTAAAACAAAATAATTCAAGCATTAAAGAATTAGAATACAAAAATAATTCGCTTTCATTTGAGTTTTCATCCACATTTTATGAAGAAAAAGAACAGACAAAATATTCCTACTTTCTTGAAGGCTTTGATGAGAATTGGTCCAATCCGAGTAGTGAAAACAAGGCAGTATTCACGAACATACCTCCCGGAGACTACGTATTTAAGGTAAAAGCTATAAATATTTATGGTACTGATAGTGTTATTGCTGAATATCAGTTTACCATACTACCGCCATTTTACAGAACAATATGGGCATACCTTATTTATCTGGTTTTATTTGTACTGGTAATAATTGGTAGCGTAAAATTATATTCGAGGCAGTTAAAAGCTAAAAACAAGGAGCTTGAACGCATAGTTGCTGAGCGAACTGCTGAGATTACTGCCCAAAAAGAACAATTAGAATTTAAAAATGCACAAATAAATGATAGTATCAGCTACGCCAGGACCATTCAAAGAGCAATGATTCCGTCTAAAGAAATAATTGATTCGTTTTTTGATTCGTTTATATTAAATGTACCCAGAGATATCGTTTCAGGCGATTTTTACTGGGCTTTACCAGTAAGCCCAAATAACAAAAAGGCAATAATTATAGCAGTTGTTGATTGTACCGGACATGGTGTGCCAGGTGCATTTATGTCGATGATTGCCATGAGTCTGTTAAACAATATTGTTGGTGTAAACAGAATTTATTCACCTTCTTTAATCATTGAAAAACTAAATGCAGGTATAAAAAAAGCACTCAGACAAGAAGAAACAGACAATAATGATGGTATGGATTTAGGAATTATTTTTGCCGAAGAGCATAATGAAGAGATAAAAGTTGTTTTTGCAGGGGCAAAATTCCCAATTTTAATATACAGGAAAAACGAAAATGCAATTGAAAAAATTAAAGGAACTGGTATTTCTGTTGGAGGTACCCTTAGCAGAAAAAAATACGAGTTCAGCAACCATAATCTTACTATAGAAAAAGGCGACATAATGTATTTGTTTTCGGATGGTTACCGGGATCAAAATAATGCAAACAGAGAACGTTTTGGCTCAAAGAAATTTGGTGAGCTAATTCTCAACATTGCCAAATCGGATTTAACGACTCAAAGAAAGGCCCTTGAAAATGCATTGCTTGCATGGAAAGGAAATGAAAAACAACGAGATGATATAATTGTAGTAGGTTTAAAAAAGTAGAAAATCAGGTTGAACACCCTATTTCCTAACTTCTGCAATTCACCCAACCCCTGAACAACTTCCACATAATCAACAATTTAACGCATGCCAAATTTAACTTTTGGTTCTCCAGTGTGGAACTCATACCGACTAGTTATCATGTAACAGAAAATAAATTTTCTTAACATGCTAATTCTTCGGCATTATTCACTGCGTTCATGAGATCGCTCTCTATATTCGCTTAGTTATACCAATGCCTTTTTTATTATCTTGATAGCGGTTTGGTATAATAACCCAAATTCATAACAAAACTGGCTCATGATTGTATGTAATTGTTGGCAATAAAATATACAAGGAAAACATAGTTGAAAAAATCACCTTAACTTATCGGTAAGCAATTTAATTTCAAATGCTGGGGGTTTCCCCTGGTATAGGATATTGTAAACAGCCTCGGTAATAGGCATGTAAATATTGTACTTCGAATTAATCTGATAAATACAATTTACAGCATTATATCCTTCAGCTATCATATTCATTTCCAGCTGAGCTGCCTGAACAGAGTACCCCTTACCAAGCATTAGTCCAAATGTACGGTTACGACTGAATTTGGAGTAGGCAGTCACCAACAAATCCCCAAGATATGCGGAACTTTTAATATCCCTGTCGATAGGGTGCACCGTATCAACAAAGCGTTTTATCTCCTGAATGGCATTTGAAATTAGTACTGCCTGAAAATTATCACCATAAGACAAACCATGGCAGATACCTGCAGAAATTGCAAACACATTTTTGAGCACCGAAGCATATTCAGTACCATAAATATCATCCGAAATAGTTGTTTTTATATATCTGGTTTCCAGCAAGTTAGCCACAAACTCAGCCTTCAACAAATCTTGTGATGCAATGGTTATATAAGATAATCTTTCTAAAGCAACCTCTTCGGCATGGCATGGACCAGCAATTACAACGGATGAGTCAAGAGGTACATCAAAAACAGCATTGAAATACTCTGCAATAATCAAATTGTGCTCAGGAACAATACCTTTAATTGCTGAAACAATAATCTTATCTTTAATATCAACAACAACATCCTTTAAAGCTTCCTGAAGGAATGCAGAAGGAATGGCGAAAATTAAAACATCCGAGTTTTCAATTACTTCATTAATGTCGTTGCTAAGATTTAGAACGGAAGTATCCAATTCAACAGAACTCAGGTATTTAGGGTTACGCTCGTGCTCCTTTATAAAATTAATTGCATCAGTATTTCGCATGTACCAATTAATCGAATTTTCAAGTGATACATTTTCAGACAATAATTTTACAATAGCAGTTGCCCAACTCCCACCTCCTAATACAGCAATCTTTGAATTTTCACTCATTTTGCCTTTTTCTGGTTTTGCTTACAAGTTTTTTTTGGGGGTTAACAACGATTATCAAGGTGCTGTCTCAAAAGTCGTAAAAGTGAGGGTTATTGAGCACTTCAGCATGCTCAGTGTACCACTTGTCGAAATGCCAATGTTGTTTATGATCAGTATTCACTTCGACAGGCTCAGCGACCAAAAGTTAGTTTTGATGCAACCCCACGATATCTCTTTATTCACCCCAGGCCTTTACTTCATCCTGCGACGGGTTTTTTAAGCCCAATTTATTCTTTTTATTATAACCACACAAATCCTGATGAATTTTAGTAGGTTTTACTTCTTTCATAGAAGCAACGGTTTTAAAGCCAAGTGACATTACTACTTCAGCCCACTCTTCAGGAACCCCAGCTGCTACAAAATCTTCTTTTGTTTCAATTTTTTCTTTCTTTTCGGGTCTCATTTGCGGGAAAAACAGCACATCCTGAATGGATTGTGAGTTGGTCATTAACATTGTTAACCGATCAATACCTATCCCCATGCCAGATGTTGGTGGCATTCCATACTCCAGGGCCCTAACAAAGTCATAATCAATAAACATGGCTTCATCATCTCCTTTTTCAGAAAGTTTTAACTGATCCTGGAAACGTCCTAATTGATCGATTGGATCGTTTAACTCGGTATAAGCATTACATAGTTCTTTCCCGTTCACCATCAGCTCAAAACGCTCTGTTAGTTCAGGATTTTCCCGGTGTTTTTTACACAGTGGAGACATTTCTACTGGATAATCGATAATAAAGGTTGGCTGAACCATGTGCTCTTCACATTTTTCGCCAAAAATCTCATCGATAATTTTCCCTTTACCAAATGTTTCGTCAATCTCTATGTGTAAGTCTTTACAAACAGCTCTCAACTGGCTCTCATCCATTCCTGAAATGTCAACACCTGTATATTCTTTTATGGCATCAAGCATGGTAAGTCTGCGGTAAGGTGCTTTAAAGTCAATTTCTTTGTCACCCACCTTAACTTTTGATGTTCCATGCAAGGCAACTGCCACTCTCTCAATCATTTCCTCAGTAAACTCCATCATCCAATTGTAATCCTTGTAGGCTACATAGATTTCCATTACTGTAAATTCCGGGTTGTGTGTACGATCCATTCCCTCGTTACGAAAATCTTTTGCAAACTCGTATACGCCATCAAAACCACCAACAATTAATCTTTTTAAATAGAGTTCATTGGCAATCCTTAAATAAAGCGGTATATCCAAAGCATTATGATGGGTAATAAAAGGCCTTGCAGCAGCCCCCCCCGGAATAGGTTGCAAAATTGGAGTTTCAACTTCAAGATAGCCACGCTCATTAAACATTTCGCGCATGGTATTGATTATCTTTGTACGCTTTATAAAAACATCTTTTACCCCGGGGTTAACAATTAAATCAAGGTATCTTTGACGGTATCTTTGTTCCGGATCAGAAAATGCATCGTAAACCTTGCCATCTTTTTCTTTTACAACCGGCAAAGGTTTTATTGATTTACTCAAAACCGTTAATTGATGCACCCTAATTGAAGTTTCACCGGTTTGGGTAATAAAAACATCGCCCTTTACTCCAATTATGTCGCCAATATCCAAAAGTTTCTTAAAAACAGTATTGTAGAAGGTTTTGTCTTCGTCAGGACAAATAACATCCCTATTCACATATACCTGCAACCTCCCTGCACTATCTTGTAACTCCACAAATGAGGCTTTTCCCATTATTCTTCTACCTGTAATTCTTCCAGCAAAGCTTATGCCTTGAAAATTTCCCTTTTCTGCATCAAAGTTCTCAATTATTTCTTTTGATGTAGCATCTACTTCGTACTTGGCAGCAGGGTACGGATTAACCCCTAAATTAACCATTTCCTGCAAAGAATTCCTTCTGATTTTTTCCTGTTCGCTTAACTCCATATTGTTAATCCTCTAAAATTGAAGTGCAAAGATAAATAATTAAAAAAGCCAAGCTAAAATATTTTTAAAAAATTAATTGTTACTTTAGCCATACTGAAAGTTAAAATGCGATGAAAAACAAGTGGGTAATAAAACCAGATGGGGATAAAGAAATTGTTGATGGCCTGGCAAATGAGCTTAGTGTAAGTACTAAAATTGCCAACATGCTTGTTCAAAGAGGGATTACTACCTACAAAAAGGCAAAGCAGTTTTTCAGGCCATCATTAGATGATCTGCCTGATCCTTTTTTGATGCAAGATATGCATAAAGCTGTTGAAAGGCTTCAAAATGCCTTAAAAAACAATGAACGCATTCTAATTTATGGCGATTATGATGTAGACGGAACAACTTCAGTAGCTTTGGTTTTCTCATTTTTACGACAGCTGCACAACAATATCGATTATTACGTACCCGACAGGTATGCCGAAGGCTACGGTATTTCATTTAAAGGTGTTGATTATGCTGTTGAAAATAATATTTCGTTAATAATTGCACTGGATTGTGGCATTAAAGCAATAGATAAAATTGCTTATGCAAATAAAAATAATATTGATTTTATTATTTGCGATCATCACACACCTGGTGAAAAAATTCCGGATGCACATGCAGTTTTAGACCCAAAGCGCGTGGATTGTGCCTATCCTTACAAAGAGCTATCGGGATGTGGAGTAGGTTTTAAGTTGTTGCAGGCACTCACTATTTCAAACGAACTTTCGAAAGAAAGGCTATGGCGTTACCTCGATTTGGTGGCAGTAAGCATAGCTTCAGATATTGTAAAAATTACTGGTGAAAATCGTGTTTTGGCTTATTTTGGATTAAAACAGCTGAATAAATCACCCCGAACGGGACTTAAAGCACTAATTGTTAATTCAAACCTTGAAAATAAAGACATTTCTATTTCAGATGTGGTGTTTAAAATAGGCCCGCAAATTAACGCAGCAGGCAGAATAGAGTCAGGAAAAAGTGCCGTAAAATTATTAATTGAGGAAGACGAGGATTACGCAAAGCAGCTAAGCGCTAAAATCACTGAGCATAACCAAACGCGCAAAGAGCTTGACAGGCATATTACTGAAGAAGCGCTTGCAATGATTCACGAAAGAGAGGAGCTTCAACAAAAAAAATCAACAGTATTGTTTAAAGAAGACTGGCACAAAGGCGTAATAGGGATTGTTGCTTCGCGTTTGATTGAAAACTACTACAAACCAACTATTGTGCTAACAGAATCGAAAGGTTTAGCCACAGGCTCTGCCCGATCTGTAGATGGTTTTGATTTGTATGCGGCCATTGATGCCTGTTCGGAATTACTGGAAAACTTTGGTGGTCATAAACACGCTGCCGGACTGACAATGAAAATTGAGAACATTGAAAAATTTACTGATAAATTTGAAAAATTTGTACAATCAACAATTACGGAGGAGCAATTAGTCCCTAAAATTAACATTGACCAGCAAATCAAACTCTCCGATATCACCCCAAAGTTTTATCGTATTATGAAGCAGTTTGCCCCATTTGGCCCTGGGAATATGTCGCCAATATACGTCACCCAAAATGTGCAGGATGCTGGCTATAGTCGAATTGTAGGACAAACCAGGGAACACGTAAAATTTGACATTGTTGACGAGGAAAATTACCGCATGGATGGGATTGGTTTTTTTATGGAAGATTTATTTTCTATTGTTGAAAGTGGCAAGTTATTTAATATTTGTTATTCAGTTGAGGAAAATGAGTTTAATGGCAAAGTTAGCTTACAAATGAGGGTTCGCGACCTACAAACAACTGACAATCAACCAGTAACCAAAACCCCGCAACCCTCCCCTCTTCCAGCCAACTTAAAAAATTCACTTTTTCGCAAAAAAAATGGCTAAAAATTTTTCGCAAATCATTTTTTTTATACTTTTGCACCACATTTGAAACGGGCAATCATCAAATGTAAATAAAATACACACTCGGGGTGTAGCGTAGCCCGGTTAGCGCGCCTGCTTTGGGAGCAGGAGGTCGCAGGTTCGAATCCTGCCACCCCGACACTGAAAATCAAAGGCTTACAGAAATTTGTAAGCCTTTTTTTATTTCTATTTGCGTGCATTTTTCTTTTTTTTCATTCGGCATTAATAAGAAATTGAAAATATTTAACACTTCAATATTCACTACACTTATTTAATAATTACTTTGCTCTTAATAGTCTTATCTGAGATTTCAAATATCATAATATACACCCCCTTTCCATTTTTATTCAAATCAATGAAAGTTTTTGAACCTTCAAGATTGTTTTGAAAAACCGTTTTACCTGCTATGTTAAAAATCTTAAGAGATAAGTTTTGATTAGCATTGTTGTGTTCAATATTGAAAATACCTGATGAAGGATTAGGATAAACTTTTATTCCAAATTCAGCTAATTTTTCAATAGAAGTAGTAGTTGCGTTAATTGTTATTGAAAACACATCATCAACGGTTCCACCATTACCATCATTTGCTGTTAAGGTTATGTTTGTTGAGCCAAGCCCAATTTCTGTAATCGCCAGCGTTTTGTCGCTTATACTTGCAGTGGCAATATTTGTGTTAAAAGAAACAACTGATAAGCTTAATGCATCTCCATCAGCATCGCTAAAAGCGTTTGTCAGATCAATATTTATACTGCCAAAACCTTCGGTTTGGGTTTGGTCGGATATTGGATTTGCTACAGTTGGAGCTGTATTTGACATTTGATTAATTGTAAAACTAAAAACGTCATCAACAGTTCCACTGTTGCCATCATTTGCTGTTAGAGTTATATTTGTTGAGCCAAGCCCAACTTCTATAATTGTCAGTGTATTTCCGCTAATACTTACTGTGGCAACATTTGTGTTTGAAGTAGCGACAGATAGGCTTAACGCATCACCATCGGCATCGCTAAAAACGTTCACCAAATCAATATTTGTACTGACAAAACCTTCGGTTTGGGTTTGGTCGGATATCGGATTTGCTACAGTTGGAGCTATATTTGTATTATTTTTAAATAATAATTCAACATTATTACTTAAAGGTTCACATTGAAAGTCGGTTAATAAAACATAATATTTACCTGATGCGCCACATAACCAGTCTGCTGATGCAGAAGGGGTTTGACAATGCTCTCCATTGTCATCGTTTTCGGTAATTACATTACCTGTTATGTCATAAATACGTAAATACGTGTCCCATTGATTGTCATTACATGTACTTAAACTATAAGTTACGCCTTCATCTGCATTTAACTCCCAATATGCTCCACTTCCTGAATTTACCGTAACTGTTTGCCAAGAACTTACTGTTAGTAATTCTCCATAATTTATACTTGCTGTACACAGGAAATCTATATTACCGTTACTAATAATTGTAAAACTAAACATATCATCAACAGTGCCGCCGTTACCATCGTTTGCTGTTAGGGTTATGTTTGTTGAGCCAAGCCCAACTTCTGAAATTGTCAGTGTGTTTCCATTTGTACTTGCTGTGGCAACATTTGTATTTGAAGAAACTACGGATAAGCTTAACGCATCACCATCGGCATCGCTAAAAACATCTGTCAAATCAATATTTGTACTGACAAAACCTTCGGTTTGGGCTTGATCAGCTATTGGATTTAATACCGTTGGGGCTGCGTTTGAGGTTTGGTTAATTGTAAAACTAAAAACGTCATCAACAGTTCCACCGTTGCCATCAGTAGCTGTTACGGTTATGTTTGTTGAGCCAAACGCAACCTCTGTAATTGTTAGAGTATTTCCGCTAATACTTGTTGTGGCAACGTTTGTGTTTGAAGAAACTACGGATAAGCTTAACACATCACCATCGACATCGCTAAAAACATCTGTCAAATCAATATTTGTACTGCCAAAACCTTCAGTTTGGGCTTGATCAACTATTGGATTTACTACAGTTGGGGCTGTGTTTGGGGCTTGATTAATTGTAAAACTAAAAACGTCATCAATAGTTCCACCGTTGCCATCAGTGGCTGTTACTGTTATGTTTGTTGTGCCAAGCGCAACTTCTGTAATTGTCAGTGTATTTCCGCTAATACTTGCTGTGGCAATGTTTGTGTTTGAAGAAACTACGGATAAGCTTAATGCATCACTATCGACATCGCTAAAAACACCTGCTAAATCAATTGTTGTGGTTGCAAATCCTTCAGTTTCTGTTTGGTCTTGAATTGGATTAGATATAATTGGGGGTGTGTTTGTTGTATACTCGTAGATGTATGCTGAACCGCTGTTATAACCATTATCATCATTTTTTGGAGCGCCTATTATTATATTATCTCCAGATATGCCTATTGAATACCCAAAGTTATCATCAGCATCAGCATCTGTTGCAATTAGTTTTATTGTCTCAGTCATATCTGCCCAACCAGTTGTTGGTTTTCTAAATATATATGCAGAACCGCTATTTAATCCATTATTATCATCCATATATGCACTAACTACCACATTATCTCCTGATATACTTACAGAACTTCCCCAGAAGCCATAAGTTGTTGCATCAGAAGCTGTAAGTTCAGCAGTTGCATCCATGCTTTGCCATCCAGTTTCAGGTTTCTTATATATATATGCAGCACCTTTAAAATACCCATAATCATTATCTTGATAAGCTCCTATAACTATATAATCCCCAGAAATGGAAACAGAATTCCCAAATCGTATTGAGCCCCAATTGCTAAGCTTTGCAGTTTCTGTCAGGCTAGTCCAGTTACTTGTATTTTTTTCAAAAATGTATGCAGAACCAAAACCTGAATTTTCATCTTGTTTAGCACCGACTATAACTTTATCATCTGAAATGGATACCGAATTGCCAAAATAACTACTTGAACTAGCATCTGATGCTAAAAGTTTTTTTGTTTCTGTCATATTTTCCCATCCATTTGTAGGTTTTGTAAAGATGTATGCAGAACCTGTTGCGTATCCGTTGTCTTGGTTTTTCGGCGCCCCTACTATTATAACGTTATTAAAAATATTGACAGCTTTACCAAATTCATCCCAAATTGTAGCATCAGAAGCGGTGAGTTTAGCAGTTTCTGTCATATCAGACCAACCATTTACTGGTTTTTCAAAAATATATGCAGATCCAGAATATGAACCACTATGACCATCACCATATGCACCAACTATGATGACATCACCTGAAATATCTACGGAATAACCAAAGAGAGAACTAGCATCAGTTGTCGTAAGGGTAGCTATAGTTTCCCATTCATTTTCATTATTATATAAAATATAAGCACAACCACTAGATTTATAATAAGGCATTCCAACTACGGCATAATTACCATCAATTGATACTGAATTACCATACTCCTCTTGATTGTTATTTAGATAGAGAGTAGGTAATATTTTTTGAGTTTCACTTGAACTAACCCATCCATTTGTTGGTTTCTTAAAAATATATGAGGCGCCACTCTTATTACCATTGCCATCATTTCCATAAGTACCAACAAATGCATTTTCTCCAAAGATAGCTACTGCATATCCAGAAAAGTCGTATTCTGTAGCATCTGCAGGATTTAGTTTAGCTGTTTCAGTCATCGTTTCCCAACCGTAATAAGGTTTTTTGAAAATGTATGCAGAACCACCACTGGATCCATTATTATAATCATCACTAGCACCAATGATTATAGTATTATCAGAAATATCAACGGCACATCCAAAATCATCCCCTAAAGCACCATCAGATGCAGTAAGTTTTGCTGTTTCTGTCATCGTATTCCAATCGGGATAAGGTTTTTTAAAAATATAACTTGCGCCGCATGATGCACCGTATTCATTCTGGCTACCTGGTGCACCCACTACTACAATATTTTCATCAATATGTATAGAACTGCCTAGATGATCGCCGAAAGAACCATCAGAAGCAGTTAATTTTGCTAACTCTGTAGTTGATTCCCAAACAGTTCCCGTTTTTCTAAAAATATATGCAGAACCACTTCCATTTCCATTCTCATTATCCTGATGAGCTCCTATTGCTATATAGTTCCCTGAAATACCAACAGAACAGCCAAATTTGGCCTCAGAAACCGGATCTGAAGCAGTAAGTTTTGCTGATTCTGTCATATTAGCCCAGCCTGTTGAATGTCTCTCAAAAACATATGCAGAACCACTATTAGATTCATTGTCGTCATCTCTATAGGCTCCTATTACAGCAACATTATTAGAAATACATACTGAAAATCCAAAATTATCATCAGGTGCGCCATCAGAAGCAGTTAATTTTGCTGTTTCTGTCATATCTATCCAACCCGATAGAGGTTTTTCAAAAATATATGCAGAACCACTATTTGAACCTTTATCATCATCTTGATAAGTTCCCACAATTACAACATTACCTGAAATTCCTACTGAGATTCCAAAATTATCGTCAGCAGTGCCATCAGAAGCTGTAAGTTTTGCAATCGCAGTCCAACTTGTTCCATTATTATATAAAAGATATACACAGCCTTTTTTACCACTATATCCTGGAGCACCCACAATAACATAATCGCCATCAACAGCAATTGACTTTCCAAATTCTTCATTTGTATTATTTAAATATGGAACAGGCAATGTTTTCTGGGCTTCTGTCCAGTTTTGTGCTTGGGCTGTTGATAAGGATATAAACAATCCTATTGTAAGAGTTATAATTTTATTTTTCATGTCTTTAATTTTTTTTGTTTTATCACAAACGGAATACATCAGGATAGAAAGTGGTTGCAGAATTATGTCAAAGGCAATGATATATGTACCATATCCTTCTAGTTCTATACAAAAAACCGAAAGATGTTCTTAAAAGATTTTTCTAATAATCTACATCAAATTGACGACAATAAACATATTTTCCTGTTTCATATGTTCCGACTTCTAGTGCATCCAATATTGATTTTGAAGTAACATCAGGCCCTTTCCCTCCTTTAAAATATAGTTTACAAGGAGATGTTATTCTTAATGATGTAACACCTGCTGTTTTAGTAAGTGTAGCTCTTGTTTCTCCTATATAAAAGTTGCGTCTAACAGCATAAATTAATGTTACTTTACCCATTGTCCCATTTGATGTAGTTCCATTTTCCACATAAGAAACTCCAAATTTAGTACACCCCATCAGTATAAGTCCTTCACTGTTATTTTTCACTTTTATAGAATTACAAGTTAGGATATCACCATCAATTTTAACTCGAAAATTTTGTGCATTTGAATTTAATGAGATTGCAAATGCAATTATTCCAAACAATAATGTCTTCTTCATTTCAAAATATTTAAGATTCACCCTACTCTTAACGATTTTCGGAATACTCGTTTTGCTTTTAGTTTTGATAGCTTATTTAGGTAATTTTCTGTTTTTTATTCCTCTAGACCCATAGCTGTCTTCAGAAGACAGCTATCTCTTAAATTCAATAATTTCTGCAGTTACTGTAGCTGAAACGTGCTTTGTATTTTCAATAAAATCAACAACAACATTTATCATTGTCCTACTTCCTGTTAGCTCAACTCCTTCTTTTTTTGCATTTGCTAAGAGGTCTGCTTTAGCCAAAGCAACAAGACCAATATCATTCTTGATACTAGCACCAGTTCTTTTAGCATAGGCCGTACCTGTAAAACTACCTAGCACCTTAAAGTTTGAACTTGACAAAACAACCTGAGTTTTATTTACTTGTCCATAATCGCCTGTATAAGTCGTCATTTTACAACTTGTGATTAATAACCCTGTAATAATTACAAATAATAATTTTTTCATATTAGATTTTTTTAATTAATTAAGCTTTAACAAAAATATATACTATATACACCTCTCTTCTTAATGTAAAGGCACAAGTGTGAAAATCAAACAAAACACATGTGAAGCCACAGATTTTCAGAAGACTACAAAATCAGGTCTGAAATCAACCTTAACACTACTGTTTATTTGCAAAAAAATATTAATATTGTTTCTTAAAAATTTTTGCATTGAGTAATAATTTCAACACAGAACTGATAAAAAAAATCTTATCAGGAAAAAAAGGTGAGGCAAAAGAAATTTTGTTATCTGAGTATTCTGATAATTTGCATAGGTATTTAATGCAAAAACACAAGATTGAAAATGAACTTAAAAAATACTTTTTCCTGCATTTAGCTTTGAAAGAGTTTATTGAACTTCCGGAAAAAAAACTTCGTAAAATAAAAAGCAGGGAGCAAATTATTGAAAAGCTTAATGATATTACTGATATTTTATGTAGGCGTTTTGTCAGAGGGAAAAAAACTTTCGTAGAGCTTGATGCCCTGTTTGGCGTTGTTCCTGAAATCAAAAATAAAGTAAGGCAAAAGTTATTAAATAAACCTTTTGGAAAAGAATTATTCTCAGAACGCGTCCATGATGTAATAGATAACAGGAATGTTGTGAATAACATTGATGTAAAATATTACCTGCGAGCTTTTAAAGAATTACCTTTGGCACAGGACAGGAAGTTGGATGGTAGCATAAGCGGTCCGGACAAACTAATAAGATGTCATGATATTATCCTGCTTCATAATGTGTTTAATAATGCACATAAAGAAATAGCTGCTGGGCTTAAAGGTATTTATGATATTAAAAGTGAGAGGTCATATAGGATTCATTTATCTGAATGTATGGGGAAATTAATTGATTTAGCCTTAAAATTAAAAAAAGATGATGATGATAATGATAAAAGAAAATAGAAAAAATGATTTCGGAACAAGATAAAATACTCATTGATAAATATGCATACGATAATTTATCGGAGGATGAATTAAAACTGTTCGGTGCGAAAATAAAAGAGCCGGAATTTGCCGAATATGCCCGCCGCTACACAGAAGCTGTACAAAGTATAATGACTGTTTTGGAAGAAGAAAAAGTAAGCTCAGATAAAATTGAAATCAGAAGATTTATTGGGATTCGCCGGATTTTCCCTTATGCAGCAGCAATTATTATTTTACTAGGAATTGTTTTTGTATTTACTGTAAGAGATAAAAATAAAGAAATAGCCAAACTTAAATCAGAGAATTACAAAAAAGATTCCGAAATTGAGGTATTAAATTCTGAAAAAGATACACTTTTTAATCAATTGGCAGAATTTAAAGAAATAGCTATTGAAATTGTTAAAGATTCTGCGAAAATTATTGAAAATAAAAGAAGGAATAAGGAAATTAAAATAAATTATGCCCGGATTGTTGGAGAAGCTGATTTTAGCGAGTTAATTGCAATGCGTAGCCTGGACGATACTATTGCTGATAGCTATGTTGATAAAAAGCAATATGCGGAAGCAATAAAATATTGGGAAGCCAAAATTGACGAAGAAAATTGTGAAATACCTATTGAAATTGGAAGAATTGCTTTGCTTGCTATACAGGAAAATATTAAAGACCTAGGTATACTAAAAAAAGCAGAAGTAAACCTAAGATATTCAGCCAATATTAAAAATTGCTGGGAATACCAGCGGGAAGCATCATTGTTATTACTATCTTACTGCGAACTAATAAAAGAAAATAAAACAAATGCTTTGCTTTATATTGACAGTGTGTTAAACGAAAGCACTGAACAAAACAAAGTTTATAATCAGGCAATAAAAATAAAAGGAAAACTAAAATAGTCATAAACTGATATTGCGACACAAAGGCACACTGCAGTTAGTTTACCTTAATCCCTTCCAATTAATAAAAAAGCTGCCCAAAATTTCGGATGAGGATACCACGTATTTTTGGGGGACATTATCATCTCCAATTTTGCCTGTTGCAATGCTTTTGAGAAACTCATTCCCTTTTTGTGATAATTCCTGTAAAAAAATATCATCAAATCGGCGGTCGATTTATCTTGTACCTTCCATAAAGTAGCCAAAACATTATTAGTTCCGGCATAGAAAAATGCGCGCGATAAATCCATAACCCCTTCACCATTTTGAATTTTCCCCTCTGCTGTTTGACATGCCGAGAGAGTTACTAAATCTGTATTCCAATTTAAACCATATATTTCATTGGTATGCAAAAAGCCATCTTCACCCTTTGTTGTGTCTTGTGCTAAATGCAAGCCTGAAAGGTGCGGTTTGTGAGTGTTTGATACGGCATGTGTTGCGAAATGGATAATTTTAAAGTTTCGCATTATTTCTGATTTTGCTTTATTTTCATTTGCTTCTTCAAACATTAATGGCAAATAATTTTCTTCAAAAATCCCCCCTATTTGTCTGGCTTCTTCTTTGGTATATTCTAATGGTGTTATTTTTTTATCAGAATTTAAAAGGCCAAGTTCCTCCATTGAACGGTATATGCTTTTTTGTTCAATTTCACCTCTAGAATTGTTAATTGTCATGGCTTTATCATCTGAAAAAACAGGTGCGAAAATTGCAATATTTTTTTCTGCTGCGTCATATTTGCCCGTCAATTTATCATAGTATAGTGTAACTGATGGTGCATAGGATATCGCATATTTTTTTAATAAAAATGGATATGTACTAAAATCATTTACATCGCCTTTATGGTTTTTACAAATTAATGCTTCAAAAGGTATCAGTGAAAGGCTGTCGTCAGGTATTATCACAAGATTTTCGATAAAATCACCAAGTTTTACATAAGTTGGAAATAGCTGATTGTAAATGCTATGCGAATGTTCTGTAAACCGAGCATCCACATTTTTACCTGAATTGGTTAATAATCTGCGGTACTCTTTAATATTATTATTAAAATCTTTTGCCTTCCTAATTGTATCAACGCTAAAATCTTTTTTTGTTATTGTGAAAATATAAATTAGACTATCACTAAGGGTATAGCTTCTTATTGCAGTATTTTTATTTAATACAGATTGTATATTTTCAATTTTAGGAACCTCAGTACTATATTTCAGATTAGCAAATTTGGGATATTGGGTTTCGAATTTTTCAATAAGTTTTTCGTGTTCTCGATTTGCCTCAAATAGTTTGCTTTCAAATTCTTTTTTTTCATCACCTTTAAGGTTCTCAATCTTATTCTTGTAAAATGTAGTATAAAACCTTAAATCTTTCTCTTTTTCGATTAGCTTTTGGGGAATTCCAGAATTTCGCATTGCATATTTTTCTGCAATTTCATCAAGCAATACACGCGTTTTATCTTTTTCCGAAAAATTAAATGCAAGTTGATTGTAGTATGAAGCACTGTCAGGTTTGGAAGCCCCTGATAGTTTTTTACAAACACCTACAGCTTCTTCGTAAACTTCACTTGCTTTTTTGCCAAGTGTGAGTTTATCCGATTTTGTTTGTATTTCATTTCGAACTTGCATTATTAAAGTATCACAAGCTTGGTAATGTTGCAAGGCTGTACATAATTTATTGTAATTCTTGACAAATATCTGTGCTTTTGCTCTTAGGCTTTTTAATAATTCATTCCAAGTCAAATAGTTCTTAATTTCAGGAACATTGTAAATATTTATTGTATCACCAAAGTTTTTTAAACTACTTGCAGTGGATTTTTGGTAGTATTGTAATGCCCTAATACAATTTTTTTTATAAAAATATAGATTTGCTATATTATTATAAATGTTTGCAATTGATTGATGTTTAATACCGAATAGTTTTTTACTTAAGTTCAAAGCTTTTTTATAATAATTTAAAGCTTTCTCATATTCGTTAATGTTTACATAGGCTATTCCAATATTTCTGTTTAAATCTAAAATGTCATCACTATCTGGATTTTTTATATTTAATATTTTAGCTGATTTAGAAAAATACTCTAATGCCAGAGCATGTTTTTTTAAATTCACATAAGCACTTCCAATACCTGTATAGCAATATGCAACCATCGCATTATTTTCTCCAATCAGATTTTTCCGAACCTTTAAGGTTTTTTCATAATACTTCAATGCCAGTTCATAATCCCCACTATTCATGTATGCTCCGGCAATATTATAGTACATTAATGCAGTGTTAAGGTGGTTTTCTCCATATAGGTTTTTATCTATATCAAGCGCTTTAAAAAAATATTCCAAAGCAATATCCAGTTCTTTTTTATGGATGTATATTCTACCAAGGTTAAGATATAGTGTGTGAAGATGCTTATTCTCTTTTTTGTAATTTTTTTTATACAAAAGAAGAGCCTTTGCTAAATACTCTTTTGCTGTATTAAATTGATTTAATTGGGTGTAAATACCTGCTAAGTTCGTGTATGTATCAATATTACTTGAGTTGTTCTCCCCAAAATGAGCAATTTTAGTGCTTAACGATTTTTTATAATAATATATAGCAACACTGTGTTCGCTTTTCATATTGTAGATTACTCCAAGATTGTTGCAAGCATCGGAAATATATCTAGGATTTGAAAATTTCTCGCTAATATCGAGTGCTTCTTTAAAATGTTTTATTGCAATAGAGTTTTTGTTAAGATCAAAATAAATCTTTCCAATATTTAAGTGACTTTTTGCAATTTCAATGTGAGAGTCTCCATACAATTCTTTTTTTAAGTTTAAGGCTTTAAACAGGAAACTTAAAGCTTTATCAAACTCACTAAGTTCACCATAAACATTCCCAAGAGCATTATATGTTCTGATAGTTTTAAAATTATTTTCACCCAGTGCTTTTTTTCTTATTTCTAGGGCATTGTTCCAGTTATTTTCAGCCTCATTAATACTACTTTGATATATATGGGTTAGTCCATTTAGGAAATACGCATCAGCTAAAATTGTGTCCATATTGTTAATGTTTGGGAGAGCTTTTTCAATAGCATCGCCAAGAACAGATGCTGCCTGAACTAACTGCCACTTTTTTTGTTTACATTCACCATGTATAGTCTCGCTTAGGAGGTATTCACGCCACATCCCGTTTTTTTCGTACAGACTGCTTGCTTTCACAAGACAAACTATTGCATTGTCATACTTCGCAGAGTCTTTAAAGATAATGGCTTTTTGGTAATATTTCTTTGCTAAAACAGTATCCTGAATTACAATTTGCCCGAAGCTTGCATAACTAATTAATAATAGTACAGCAGAAATAAAGAGCTTTTTTAGATTCTTCATAAGATTTCAGGTTTTAACATTTAATTTTGGATGCTTATAACTACAAAAATGATAAAAATTATTTAACCAGGAAATAACAATGAATTGATAATGGGAAATAATGATGTATATTTTCTTCTAACCAGAAGAATTTAAAACAGCATATAGGCAATTTGATTCATGGAGGACTGAATTTTCAAACTATTTATATGCGAACTTGAAGGGGTTTTCTTTAATTCAAATTGAAGTTGCTTACCAGTCTTTCATTCTTTATCAAGAATAATCTCATTTTAATTAATTATAAATACGGGTATTAAAAAAAGCCCTCATGATTTCATGAAGGCTTAAAATATCTTTTCAATATGTATGTTTTATTTATGAACTGATTTTTTATTTTTTGGAGGCATTTTTATGGCCTTCCAAAGTCGCTCATAATTTTCCAAAATTTCTTCTGTTTCCTCAATTCCATCAAATTTAAAAAGAAATTCAATATCTCCCTTCAAACAATCTGGGTCTTCACTGTATTTTTTTCTCAAAAAACTAATTAGGGGCTGTGAAGCTTTGTTAATCAAAAGGATCGCTCCTTCTCCAAGTAATGTTTCTTCTGCAATTAAAGTTTTGCAAACCTTTACTTTTTTATTCATTGTTCAAATATTAAAAAACAGCGCAGAATTTATCTGCATTTTATGGGTTTGTATATCTGTATTTTTTATGAAGTTTTGTGTTTAATTTTTATACTTGACCAGTAAAGAAAAAAAATTCAATATCGGATTGCTTCTTTGTTGACGCAGGGAGGCACTAGCCCTCGATTTTTTCGGGGGCTTTTTACAGGCTGTTTTTTTAATAGTTTTTGATGATCAATTCGTTTGTGTGTTTGTTTTGGCTTGTGGGACAGAAATGTCGAGTCACTTTTATGCGATGGATTTTACATCCAGAATAAAGTTCACGAATAAATGATGTATCAGAATTACTGAGCATCCACGTGACACCTTTTCTGGTTAGCTTGTCTGTAAATTTCTTTAGACGGATATGATCCTGAATGGTGAAATCTTGCTTTGTATATCTGGTAAATGAGTTTTTCTTCTCTTTAAAGTAAGGAGGGTCGAAATAAACAAAATCACCCCGTTTGGGTTTTATTTTAGCAAAGTCAAAACATTCAATTTTTGAGTCTTGCAGTGATAGTGAGCATTTTCGCAACTTTGAAGGGAGTAATTGAAATTTTCTGTTCCCATAAGAATTATTGAACTCCCCTTTTTGATTTTCTCTATACAAACCATTAAAGCAGGTTCGATTTAAGAAAATAAAACGAGCGGCTCTTGAAATTGGCTCTTTAATAACATGATGCATCCCTCTAATGAAGTAGTAATGAGATTTACTGTCATAACGTTGATGGAATTTGAGTTTTTCAATTAGTCTATCGAGGCTATCTTTAACAGCCTTGTAGCTAAGGATTAAATCTTTGTTACAATCGGAAAGATAAGCCTTTCGGCAATTTTTACTAATCGAAAAAAACAATGCACCACCTCCAAGAAATGGCTCATAATAATTATGAAACTCTTTAGGAAGGTGCTTTTTTAGTTTTGGTAATAGTTTCGTTTTTCCTCCAGCCCACCTTAAAAAAGGGGCTGGGGCATTTGAATTTTTCATGCACGAGTTGGTTTAGGCAATAAAAAAAACAGGCCGCTTTAACCTGTTTGAGAATTTGCCTGTAAGTGCTTTGTAGAAGCATCCTTTTGAGGATTTCCTTTTTAGTCACCGATGTTGTAAAAGAACACGAAGTTGTATAACACGCAAGAAGGATGTGCCGAAATTTATTTGCAAGTTTTTACAAATTTAGTGGGTGTTTGATTATTTGTTCCCGTAAATGTTCAGTTGTAGCAGAAAGGTATAAGGTCGTGGTTTGTATTTCGGAATGCCCCATCATTTTTGATAAGGCAAATAAATCACAACCCCCTTCAAGCATTAAAGTAGCAAATGTGTGGCGTAAAAGATGGGGGTGGAATTTTATGCCACTTTTTTTGCTAAGTTTTTCTTTTAATCGCTTAACAACATTTGGGCTCATACAAGTATCCTCTCTCAAGGCTGTAAAAAAGTAAGGGCAGCATTTATTCAGCCGTTTTCTTTGGGTTAGATATTTGCTTAAATATTCAATAAGAATTGGGTTAAGAGGGATTACCCTGTCTTTGTCCCCTTTTCCATTATTTATAAACAAGGTCATTGCTGATAAATCAATATCCTCCATCTTTAAGTTTTTGAGCTCCCTCAGTCTAATCCCGGTGTAAATGAAGGTTGCGATTATTGCTATCGACCGGAATTTGTCGAATTTATAGGAATAAGGATAGTTTTTTGCCCAATCCAATAATGCCAATGCTTCTTCTTTGCTTAAGTGTTTAGGTATGCGTTTGGGGAGTTTTGGTCGAGGAATATTTTCTGTGGGATTTTGAGGTATTAGCTTTTTTGTGACACACCAGTCGAAAAACAAGCTTAAAGCTTGAAGCCTGTTTTTGATTGTTTTTGCCGACCAGTTTTTTTCAAGTTTTCCCTGTAGTATCCATTTTTCAATAACCTCACTATTTAAGTCATTTAGTGAAATGGCCTGAGAATACTTTGTAAGATACGTAAAAGCTTCTTTGTACCACAGTATTGTTTGTTTAGTGTTGCCTTTAAATGCGAGGCAATAATTACAGAAATCTTGATGGATTTGTGTGAGGGGTGTATTCATAGCCAGTGACCTTAGGGTAAAGCCCGAAGGTCGCTGAGTGGCCAAATAACAAATTTTGTGTACAAAAAAATCCGCACTACGAGCGGATTATTGGTTGCGGGAGGAGGATTTGAACCTCCGACCTTCGGGTTATGAGCCGGAAAATGGCATGCAAAACCAATGAATTTACGCTCTGGAAAAGGATTTCTCCTTCTTTTTAGATAAATCTGTTAAAAGAACTCAGCGACCATCGGGTCAATTTGATTATCTGATCACTTTCGAAATTTTGCAAATACTTTTTTTGTTTTTTTTAAGGTTGAACTTTACAGGAATTCAACCTTTGCATATTCATTTTTTAAAGCGTTCAATGAGACTGAAAGATAACGCTGAGTTGTCTTTATATCTGAATGTCCCATAATTTGCTGAATACCAAAGATGTTTATATTGTTTTCTACAGATAGTCGTCCAAATGTATGACGAAGCATATGTGGGGTAAAATAGATTTTTGAACTTTTAGAAATCTTTTTACAAATTGCCCTTATATCCTTCTGACCCAACTGCTTTTCCGACTTAGAGCTATGAAAAAACCAAACAGAAGGCTTATTGAGAATTCCTTTTGATTGAATATAGGATTTCAAAATTGGCAAAAGTTGATTTTGAATTGGAACAAGGCGGTCTTTCGAACCTTTCCCTTTTTTTACAAAAATATTTCCACTCGAAATATCCACATCATCATTCCTGAGATTTAGCAATTCCTGATGCCTTATTCCGGTAAAAAGAAATGTTGCTATTATCGCTTTATTCCTGTTTCTTTCAAAATTTGTTCTCCAGCTTATCCAATCAATAGTTGAAAGGATGTCCTTCATTTCATCCTTAGTCCGGAAGCGAGGCAATGATTTTGGCAGTTTAGGCTTTTCAATAGTGTCAGTTGGATTTCTTTTCACAAAGCCTTTTTTTACTGCCCATTCAAAAAAGCTTCGGATTAATTGCCGTTTGTTTCTGAATGTCTTGGCTGTCCATCCAATCTTTTCACTGTTTTCATTTAAATATTCACGAACAATATTTTCTTTTAAGTCCTGAATATTCTCAGTTTGAGCAAAAATAAAAAGTTTCTGTAGCTCATAAACGATTTCTTTGTGATATTTCGATGTGATCCCTTTTTCTTTTAAACAGTAAATTTTGAAGTTTTGTTGTATTGACGAAAATTTCATAGATGAGGATTAGCTTTGAGGTGAAATGATTTTTTCTATTAAAACTCGGTTTTCCGAAACCAAGACCCTCACCATATCACCATATTCAAAGCCAAAACGCTTTAAATATTCACCCTGAAGGTTAAATCCAATGGTGTAGCCTTTTTTGTAATGCTTGTGGACTACTTTAAGCGTTCTTTCTATTTTTTCTTTACAGTTTGTTTCTAATGTTTCCGGTTCTTTAGTCATGTAATTGGGTTAGAGGAACTCCGATATATCACACCCTTTTGTTTAGCCGAAAAGTTTTTGTCTAATTCCTGTTTTGTGTTATTCATCTCAACCCCCGAACAAAAGACATCGATTTTAGGCAAAATAGAAAAATTCAAGAAATGCTCCTTCGGATTGCTTCTGGATTTTTTCTTTTGTTTTTTGCCTTTGATAATCGTGCTTTTATTCTTAATTATTTTTCAATGAATACACTTGAAAGCGGCATCGACAGACAAGAAGAACTTAAATCAGCTCTCGAAAAGATTGTTGAGGATGAACAAGATAGTATCCGTACTCATGTTGCTATGGAAGCACTTAGCCGTGAAGATATTGAATGCTTCTTTCATGATTTGTTTTATGGAGGGTGTATTTCAGGAATGGTTTCATCCCTTATTTATTACAAAGGCACTCACAGCTTTTATGATAAATACTACTACGAAATTGAAGAACTCCGCCAAGATTGGGAGAAAATGACCGGAGAGTCTATGAAAGTTCAAAATGATTGGAAAAACACGATGGCTTGGTTTGCCTTTGAGCAAACTGCTTTGCAAGTTGCAGGTGAATTGGGGCTTACATAGCCCCTGTCCTGATTTTTAAATAGCTTCTCGTTATCAATACTTATTAAATGGACACTCAAAAAAAATGGCAACGGCAAAAACAGGAATGCGAAGGGAACTACTATTTCTGTGGAAGTATTTATGCAACCAAAGGTGTTGCAGAATCGCTCCCAGAAAAAGAAATTGTGGAAATAATTCTGGATGTAAAAAAAGCGGTGAAAGAAAATGTGGGTTTGGATTACCTGCAAATCTTTCAAAACGATGAAGATCAGAAAATTTACGTGATAGACCAGTTGACCAAGGGAGAAATTGAAAGTGGTAATTTTTCTCCTAAAGATAATTATGCTACGGTTTTGTTTCCGGAGGAGTATTAGAGGAACTACATGTATATCTTAATCTGACTGTTTCTGGATCACTTTAAAAAGTTGTGGAATTAATTCTAAAGATAGAACGGGGCAAGCAAAATTTCTGGTTTAGTATTTTTCACTAAAAACCTTTCTTTAGATCTGATATAACAGACATCTGCACTGATAGTTCTTTTACAAACCTGTAAAAAAATATCTACCTGTAATAGATTTGTAACACCTCCATTAAAAAAAAAACCACATAAAAACATACTTTTACATCCGAATATCCCGTTTCTCTTTCTTTAAGAAAAGCATGTTAAGTCATTTTTTTATTGGTGTTATGCTAGGTTCAATAGAATCCTAAAAAAGTAATGATACCGTAAAGGAGGTAAAACCGACCTACATCTTTTTGAAAAAAGAAATAAACAGTTCTTAGAATTTAACAAAACTTTCAACTAATGAAGAAGTACAGACATTTATTTTTCAGTCAATTATTTTTATTTGCAGGTATTTTTTTTTCTTCGTGTACACATATTGTTGATATACCTGACTCTAAAGAGTTTTGCTATAGTAGTGATATTGCCCCGATAATTTCTGCAAATTGCACGGTCTCTGGATGCCACGGCAGTGCTGGGTCAAAAAAATCAGGGGATGATTTGGATTTATCTAGCTACGCCAGTTTATTATCACTTGTAAAAAAGGGCGATCCTGATGGAAGTCAGTTATATAAAGTAATTTCATCTCCTTGGAGCGAGTTTATGCCACCAAAACCCCGGAGCCCACTTAGTGAGGAGCAAAGGACCACTATCTATTTATGGATTCTTCAGGGAGCTTTGGATAATTGTTCAGAAAATGGCACCAACAATGCAATTGTAGATTCGGTATGTTTTAGCAAAGATGTTTTACCAGTATTTGTTTCAAATTGTACCACATCTGGCTGTCATAATGCTGCTTCTGCTACTGAAGGCTATATCCTTACAGACTTTTCATCAATAGTTTCAAAAGGGATTGTACCCGGAAATGCAAGTGCAAGCAAAATATATAATGTATTAAATGGAACTGGTGGTGACCGGATGCCACCTGCTCCTTATTCTTCATTATCGAGTGAGCAAAAATCGCTTATCTATGATTGGATCAACCAAGGGGCAAAAAATACAAGTTGCGAAAGTAACTGCGATACATCTCAAAACACGTATAGCCAAACAATTGCAAATATCATTGAAGCATCTTGCACAGGATGCCATAGTGGTACATCTCCTTCGTTTGGAATACGTATAGAAACTTATGCAGATGTACAGGCTTTGGCTGCAAATGGGGAATTACTTTCCGTAATTAATCAAACAAATAGTAAGCCGTTAATGCCACCAGGAACACCTTTGTCTGACTGTGAGAAAAAGCAAATTGAAAAATGGATAAACGATGGGATGCAGGATAATTAATCACATTTTTCATGTCTTTTATCCAATGGTCAGATGTTGTAGGTGCACTTTTTAGTGAATCTTATTTATTGTTAAAGTTCTATAAATAAAGGTTAAACAGAAAAATAAATCAAATAAATAAATAAAATGAATCAAATAAAATATGCTTTTGTAGTTTTAGCTATAGTGATGATATCAGCTAGTAGTTGTTATAATGATAATGAGGAAGTACTTTATCCTGAAATTAATTCTAATTGTGACACAAGCAATGTTACATTTAGTTCAAGTATCTCGACAATATTGGATGGGTACTGTTTAAACTGCCATAATAATTCTGTAGCATCAGCGTATGGTGGAGGAGTTAAATTGGAAGATTATGCCGATGTAAAGACAAATATTGACAGAATATATGGTTCTGTTAAACACCAGGATGGGTTTTCTGCCATGCCAAAGGGTGGTGGAAGTATTAGTAATTGTTCTATTTTAACAATTGAGGCTTGGATGAAAGATGGTACTCCTAATAACTAAACCTTTATTAATATTAAAAAATTATTTGTCATGAAATTATATTTATCATTTATTGCTTTAATCTTTGTATTGCCACTATCTACAATCAAGTCTCAAGATGATCTTTTAGAACTTTTGGATAGTGTTTCATCGGAAACAACGCAATATACAATTGCTACATTTAAATCTACCAGAGTGATAGATGGACATTCTGTTGAGCGTATGATGAAAAAACAGCTGGATTTTAGAATTTCGCACCGATTTGGAACGATAGACCAGGGAATTGAGCAGTTTGCAGGATTAGATCAGTCGACCATCTATCTGGGTTTGGAATATGGTATAACAGATTGGCTAATGATTGGGCTTGGAAGAACGAATGATGAAAAGACCGTTAACGGATATGCTAAATTTACTGTATTCAGGCAGAGTAAAGGAAACAAAAACTTTCCTTTTTCTATTTCGTATTATGCAAATATAAGCGCAATAACAAAACCCTGGGATGATCCTTCCCGTACTAATTATCTGTCTTCACGGTTTTCGTATGTAAATCAGGTTTTAGTGGCAAGAAAGTTCAATGAGAAAATTTCGTTGCAGGTTTCACCTACCTGGGTACACATAAACCTGGTACCTAGTGCGTTGGATGATAATAATGTTTTTGCAATAGGATTGGCAGGAAGATATAAGTTTGCACGAAGGGTTGCTGTTAACCTGGAGTATTATCCGGTTATCAGGCCTGTATGGAACTATAAAGATCCGAAAGAATCAAATACGCTATCTCTTGGTTTTGATATTGAAACAGGAGGGCATGTATTTCAGTTATTTCTTACAAACTCAACGGGAATGATTGAAAAAAAGTTTATTTCCGAAACAACAGGAAGATGGCTCGATGGCGAAATTCTATTTGGGTTTAACATTTCCAGGGTATTTTCATTAAAAAAATAAATTTTGCAAGGCATTTTCCATGAACCTTGCCAAATTATTAACACAAAAGAAAATATGAAACATGTCCCGGTGTTTTGGGACGGTTTTATCAGACAACGGCCTCATGAGCAAAGCGAATAATCGCTCCACAATAAGAACATGTTTAACCTTGCGAAGCAAGCTCATGAACTCCATATAAATAGTTTAAGAAAAGTGAATAAATATCAATTACTTAACTAAAATTTAAAAAGATGAAAATTATATTTATTGCAATGCTGATACTTTTATGTAGTATCTCTTCAGAAGCACAGGAAAAAAGGATTACAAAAACTGGTCATTTGTGGTTTTTCTCGCATACATCAATTGAAAACATAGAGGCACATTCTCATCAAACCGTAGCTGTGCTTGTTCCTTCAAATGGAAAGCTCGCTATTGAGGTGCCAATTCTTTCATTTGAGTTTAAAAATGCATTGATGCAAGATCATTTTAATGAAAACTACATGGAATCTGCTAAATATCCTAAATCAAGGTTTTTGGGTACGGTAGTAAACATAGATGATATTGATTTTACAAAAGATGGAACCTATAATGCAAAGGTGGAAGGCACACTAACTATTCACAATATATCTAAAAGTGTTAATATTGAGGGTTCTATTGTAGTTAAAAACGGGAAAGTTGAAGTGAATTCAAAGTTTAATATTGTACCTAAGGACTATAATATTGTGGTCGAAAACAGATTTAGCAGCAATATTGCTTCAAGTATAGAGGTTAATGTTGAAATCACATTGTGAAAAAATAACATATGAAACCTATATGGTGAGATTTAAGATGGGAACCCAATTTCGCCATAACTGGTGCATAGTTAAATTGCAATTACTTAGGGCTTGCTGAAAAATGCCTAAGCCTATTAAAATTAAATATTTATACCGAAAAAAGTTGTGAAAAAGTGCAAAGAGTTTAAAAAAAACAGTAATTTTTCCTTGCATTAACTTTATCTTCAAGTAACAAAAAACGAATAATTATTACGCTAGTGTCAAGTCAAATTTGATATTTCTGGTAATTAGCCGGGTGACAACACCTGGCTGGTGCACTTGTCAGGTGTTGTCACCTGACAAATTAGCTTTGACATGACACTAGTGGATGTTTAGCTATGCTGAGCCCTTCGGGGTTCATCTGGCAATTGAAAATAATTAAAAAACAGACAGATGAAAAAAAGAACAATTATTAGGGGGTTGTATATTCTTACAGGTGCTATGCTTGTGTTGGTGTTGTTTAAATATTACTTATTTGATAAACCACATATGGATGTAGCATCCGAGGAAGCAGAATACACTCTTACTGCCTCTCAATTATATAATGAATTTAAAAGTGATGAGCAGTCAGCCAATAAAAAATATTTAGACAAAACAAACGGGAAAGTTATTATGTTAACAGGTTCTGTTAGCGAGATTAATATTAATGGATTAGGCGAAATAAATTTATCAATAAATGAGAAATCTATGGATACCGGGTACATTAGTTGTTCATTAGACAGTACAGAACAAGAAAAAGTAAAAAGGTTAGAGGTTGGCGATAAAGTTACCATAAAAGGACAATGCCTTGGTTATATTGAACTTACTGATGAAGTTGATCTGAATAAGTGCATTTTATTTGATGAAGAATAATTTGCTGTATTGTTTTTTTGCTTAGGCGGTTGTTTGCCACCATCAAAACTTAAAACAGTATGTTATACCATTGCATTTATATTTTAGAGCCTGCTGAAAAAGTCAAAAGTACATTAGATATAACTTAGCGAAGCGATATCTTTGACCAAAGGGAGAAAAATTAGCAAAGCGAAGTCGTATATTAATACTTCAAACTGAAGCTAATGAAGTAGATGATGTGCTTCTGGCTAGCCAAAGTTTCTGACGAGATTTTATTAACCTGAGTTCGACATAAAATATTCAACACAGAAATTTGGAATTATACCAGATATGTGCTAAAAATGCAGAAAGAATAGCGGGCTATTTTGAGGGATTTTTAGTGCAGAGATGGTGTGATTACCTCCGGTGAGTGCTTCGCAGTTCCGAATTTTCTATTAGATTTGATTAATTTTTGCATAAATCACACCAATTTTTCTAGAACTATCCCGATAGTCCTTCGAAAATTTGTTGCAATTTCTGCTAAAAATTAATTCAAACTGTGTGAATATTTTTAAT
>JBNKJW010000049.1:0-15942 GCA_050291445.1 Bacteroidales bacterium
ATTAGCCAGGTGACAACACCTGGCTGGTGCACTTGTCAGGTGTTGTCACCTGACAAATTAGCTTTGACATGACACTAGTTTCAAATTTTTATTTTTTAAATAGGGGTAATTTCCATTTTTTGCGTCTGGATAAAAAATGGGAAGAATTATGAACCTGAAAAATGAAATTTACGAATTAATAGCAAGAAAACTATCTGGTGAAATTACCGATGATGAAATTGCTGAATTTGATTACTGGCTAAAATCAAACGAAAACAATTCGAAATTATATAAAAAGTTTGAAAACATTTGGAACCAATTTGATGCTTATGGTGCTGATTTTGAACCGGATATTTCAAAAGCCATTCTTAGATACAAGAAGCGAGTTGAAAATGCTAAAAAGTTACGAGTAAACAAAGTTAAAAGGCTAAGGGTGATGCAAATTGCAGCTGCCATCCTTATCCTTTTTTCTTTTTCTATTTTGTATAAATCCCTTTTTAATTCTAATGAATTGGTTGTAGTAACGACCGATTCATTAGAAACAAAACAAATTGTATTGCCAGATAGTTCAAGAGTTTATCTGAATAGAAATACAAGTGTAGCATATCAAAAAGAATTTGAAACAAGGGAATTAAAGCTAATCGGTGAGGCCTTTTTTGAAGTAGAAAAAATGAAAGGCAAAAGCTTTATTGTAAAAACTGAAAATACTAAAATAAAGGTTTTAGGTACTTCATTTAATATAAAGGCTAAGCCAGGAAAAATAACTACTCAAGTTGCCGTACTTACCGGAAAAGTTGAGTTTTCATCAGAAAAAACACAAGATAAGGTTGTCATAGCCCCTAATCAACAAGCTACATACAAAAGTGATTTTTCTAAAATTGAGACCTCAGAATTTACAAACAAAAATTTTCTTGCCTGGAAAACTGGCATTTTAAGGTTTGATAATTCGAGTTTGAAAGAAGTCCTGGAGACATTATCCTATACTTATGACATTGAATTCAAAATTTTGGATACAAGTTTAGAAAAACTGGCCTTAACCTGCAAATTTAACAACCAGGAAATTGAAGACATTTTAATAGAAATAGAAATATTACTACCTATAAAAATCAATACAGACGGAAAATTAAAAATAATCGAAGCTGTTCAAAAGTAATTACCAGCTTAAATCATATAAATTAGCACCTTATGAAATTCACCAAATCACTTTTTTTACTTTGTTTTTTAGCCAATATTTTATTTACCATTTCAGCCCAAACTTCAGTTTTAAACAAACAGGTTGAAATCAAGAACAGTTCTACAACCGGCTACGAATTAATCAATTACCTGCAAAATACGACTGGGTTTTCAATAAATTACAGCGAATCAGTAATAAAAGTTGCCAAATACATAAAACTTACACCAGAAAATTACTCTGTAAAGGTACTGTTGGATAAAATATTTGTCAACCAGCAGGTTGATTATATTGTAAAAACAGAAAAAATATTAGTAAAACCAAGGACGCAAAAAAGCGGGATAAATGAACCCCAAAACCAGAATTTTATAAGCATAAAAGGCAAAATAACTGAAGCAAAAACCGGAGAACCTGTTGGTTTTGCATCAATATGTGTTAAAAACCAGGCAATTGGAACGGTGTCAAATAACGATGGTGGGTTTATTTTTCACATTCCTGGAAAATACAAAAATGACAGTTTGTTTGTTTCGAGCATTGGCTATAAAAGCTATGGAGCGAAAATTAGCACCCTTTCCAGCAAAAAGATAAAAATTGAGCTGGAGAAAAAGGTTTATGACCTTTCTGAGATAAAAATAAAACCTAAAGACCCTAAAGAAATAATGGAGGAGGCTATTGCAAGAATACCTGAGAATTATCCTCAAAAACCCATAAATATGGATGCCTTTTATCGAGAAATGACGTTTGAGAATGATACTTGTGTGCAGCTAGGAGAGGCTATAAGTAAACTATATTATCGACCTTATGGCGAAAAGTATGACCGGAAAGAAGCATATGATATTTATTATGATGGATTTAAAAAAGTATATAACGATTATTATAATAACCCATTTTCGTATATTGGCGCTATTAACCCAAAGGATGAAATACAACTGACGCAAATACGTTGCAGTAAATTAAACCACAAACACAGGTTCAAAGTTATACCATTAGGTGGTATCCACTCTATGTTATGGCATGATTTTCTAAAAAGAAGACTTCCATATGGTAATGATAAATTTTTTAAAAAACACAAACTAAAATTACTGGATATTGTTCAAATTAATGGCAGAGCTGCCTATAAGATTTATTCTAAGCCAAACCCTCATTTTAAAACATATAGAAATATTTGGTATATTGATATTGAAACATATGCGATTGTTGCTATAGAATACTTTCTCTTAGAATGGAAATACAAGTCTAACAGGTATTGGACACCTGCGTTATATAATAAAAAAAAGAGAAGGTGTAAAGATATTGAATATTCAAAAATATTCAAGACATCATTTAAATATAGACCCTTAGAAAATAAGTGGGTTTGAAGGAAGTCAAACATCAGGCAACATTTGAACATGTCTTTTCGAAACATTATAAATTTAAAAAAACAGAAGAAAAAATTGACTATGAAATATTTATCGAACTTTATGTTAATGACGTTGAGCAAGAAAAAGTGACCAGGATACCTGACTCTTTACAATGTAAAAACATTGTTTCAAGTACACTTTATGAGAATACTTTAAATTATAACAAAGATTTCTGGGCAAAATATAATGTCCCGCCTTTGACGCAGTTTCAGGATAGCGCAATTATACAACTTGAGCGTTTTGAACCACTTGAACAACAATTTGCCAACAGAACGAAAAGAAACGATAGCCTTCCACCACCAATTGCAAAAAAAATAACTGCCACAAACCCAAATACAAACCAAACCGATAATTATTTTTGGTTACAAAATGCACAAAATATTGAGGTACTCAATTACATTGAAGAAGAAAATAATTTCACAAAAAACTTCATGCTACCATTAAAGAAAACCGAACAGAACCTTTACTCTGAAATTATCAGAAGAGAAAAAAAAGACACTATTAATCAATTAGGGAAAAAGAAAAATGGAATATACGAATATTATTTAAAAAAGTATGCTGGTTTTTACAACATATACCGAAAACAGGTTAATAGCCCAAAAGAAGAATTAATTTTAGATGTGCAAAAAAAATCAAGATTTCATCCTAACTACTGGGCAGAAATTGCTTCAATAAGCCCGGATAATAAGTACTTTGCTTACACAGAACCAGTGACAGACGGCTACGACTCCAGAATAGTTTTTAAAGATTTAGAAACCAGGAAAAATATTGATTCAATTGATAAAGCTGGAAGCATAATATGGGAGCAAAATAACAAGTATTTCTTATACACTAAATGGGATGAAACCAATTGGGTGAATGCTGTATACCGGCATAAAATTGGCTCAAAAACTAAAAATGACCAGTTAATTTACCAGGAAAACAACAAAACCAATAATGTTAATTTGTCTTATTATGAAAAAAAATACATCATTTTAGATGTAAGCAATGATTTTTATGAAAATTCAATGTGGCTGGTAGAGCAAGAAGGGACAGAAATAAAATTGAAACCAATTGTTCAGCAAAAAAAAGGATTTTCGCACTATTGCACAATAAAAAATGACACTTTGTATAATTTAACAAAACAAGCCGATGGAAAAACTATATTATATTCAGCAAGTATTGAAAATCCGGAAATTGACAACTGGAAAAAGATAATAGAAAACACTGGTAATGATTTTTTTGATGGATTTTATTTCATGCAGGACTACATTGCCCTATTGGAAAAAGAAAATATGCATACAAAAGTCAGAATAATTGACAAAACAGGGAATACTGTAAATACAATTGATTTTAAACAAGAAGAAAGTTATTCAATACATTTTAATTATAAGGAAGATTTAGCCATTAATACCTTTAGGTATTCTTATTCATCACTGGCAACACCAACTAAAATTTTCGAATATGATATCGATAAAAAACAAACCACTTTTATTAAACAAAATTTGCCTATTGGTTTTATTCCAAAAAAATACAAGACCAAATTAATATGGGCAACTTCAAAAGATGGCACAAAAGTTCCTGTTTCGTTGGTTTATAACAAAAAGCTGGTCAAAAGAAATAGAAAATCACCCGTTTTGTTATATGCTTACGGAAGTTATGGAGCCTCCCAGGAGCCGTCTTTTTCTTCAGCAAGACTTTCGTTGCTCGACAGGGGTTTTGTTTATGCCGTAGCACATGTGAGAGGTGGTAGCGAATTGGGCAAAAAATGGCATGAAGGAGCTATGCAAATGAATAAAAAGAATACTTTTTATGATTATATCGCTTGTGCAGAACAATTAATCAAAGAAAAATACACCATGAAAGGTGAAATTGTCGCCCGTGGTGGCAGCGCAGGAGGTTTAACAATGGGAGCGGTGGCCAATATGCGCCCTGATTTGTTCAATACCGTAATTTTGGAGGCTCCTTACCTTGATGTTTTATCCACGCTATCGGATACAACAGCTAAATTTTGTTTATTGGAGCGTGTTTTATTGGGAAATCCGGCAAAACCGGAAGTTTTTGATTACATCAAATCGTATTCGCCTTATCAAAGCATTACAAAACAGAATTATCCTAATATGCTTTTCACAGCTGGATTATTGGACTCGAGGGTGGATTATTGGAATGCTTTAAAATCTGTGGCTAAACTAAGAGCCTTAAAAACTGACAAAAACAATCTGCTTTTAAAAATGGATATTTATGCAGGACATAACAGTTATGTTGGAAAATATAACGAAACATCTTATGAAGCTTTTGTTTATGCCTTTATTTTCAATAACTTAAATATGAAATATTGATGTTAAAAGTTCAACTTTTCCTTCAAATTTTTAAAGCCGGTTTTACTAATTTTTAATTTTGCCCCGTTTTTTAAAATGGCCAGGTAACTTTCTTTTTCATAAGGCTCTAGTTGCTGCATTTCGTCAATATTCACGATGTAGGACCGGTGAATGCGGACAAATTTATCAGCATCGAGGCCCGATTCGAAATATTTCATAGTAGCCTGTTTGATAAAGCGTTCATCTTTTGTGTAAATCATTACATAATCATCCTGGGCTTCAAGGTAAAATATATCTTCGGCAGGAATTAGTTTTATTTGGTGATTTTTTTTAACAACAATTCGTTTTAAGGGAGCATTTGGCTTGCTAACATTGTATTCGCTTAATTGCTGATAATCTGGTGGCGTACTTTCTGGTGATTGTTTGTGTTCGATTACTTTTTCAATGGCTTGTTTTAGCCTGTCTGTTGAAAATGGCTTTAACAGGTAGTCAATGGCATTTACTTCAAAAGCTTTAATGGCAAAATCATCGTAAGCAGTGGTAAATACAATCATGGGCTTGTGTTCGAGTAGTTCAATTAGCTCAAAACCAGTTAGTTTGGGCATTTGTATATCTAAAAAAACGAGGTCGGGCTTTAGCTCATTAATTGCTTTTAAACCTTCAAAGCCGTCTTTACATACACCTTCTATTTTTACTTCTTTAAAATCTTTCAGGTAATACTGCAATAAGTCAATAGCAGGCTGTTCATCTTCAATAATCAATGTTTTAAGCGTGGTTGACATGGTTGTTAATTTTGTGGAATCAATAATTTAGCTGTAAAGATATTCGATTTTATTTCTGTAGTCAATAAATCGGGGTTTTTATAGATAATTGATAATCGTTTTTTGATGTTAGCTAAACCAATGCCCTCTCCACGGACAGGTTTTGCATTTGGATCAAAATTATTTTCAATTTTTATTTGTAAAACATCATTAATTGCTTTGCAGTGCACCATAATGGTTACCGATTCTGTGCTTTCATATATACCGTGTTTAATTGCATTTTCAAAAAGTGGTTGTAAAATCATGTTAGGCAGCTCCATTCTGCAACATTCTTCGGTAATGTCTTTTTCAAAATTTAGTTTATCGCCAAAACGTATCTTTTCCAGTGCAATGTATTTTTCAATATTGCCTAACTCAACCTCCAGCTTTGATTTATCATGATGATTTGTTTTTAGCGAGTAACGCATTAATTCGGATAGCTTTACAAGCATTTCTCGTGCCTTTTCAGGATTGGTAATGGTCAATGAGCTTATTGAGTTAAGGCTGTTGAATAAAAAATGTGGATTGATCTGATTTTTCAGGCTTTGAAGTTCAGCTTCTTTAACTAATCCACGTAATTCACCCTCAGCTTCTATTTTTTGTTGAAAGTTTTCGTAATAAATGTATACGTAAAACACAAGAGCAAGCAAGGCGTAGTATAATAAGCCAGTTATTATCCGCCAGGTAATTGAAGTTTCGAGGAAGTTAATGTAAGTACCTTCTTCAATTAAGTTGCTGACTAACAAATAACTAATCCCCAACCAAATAGCCACTAAAAAAACCATTGAAAAAACATGGTTGAGAAAAAAAACGCCAACAGACGATTTTGTTAAATCATTAAAACGGGCAATGTACCATACACTGATGCCTAAAATAGCGAAATTGCCATTAAAAACAAGGCTGTCGGCCATGGCATTAAAACTGTCAAGATGATATACATAATGGAGTATTAAACCATGCGAAAGACCTATTACTAACCAAACAGCCGTATAAATAATTAAATAAACACGGCTTGAATTATCAGATGAAACCATTTATAATGGGTGTATTACATGTTTCTGACTTCGCCTCCGCCAAACAAGGCTAATCCTTTAATAATCAATCTTTTATTGGTATTTACCTGGAGGCTTTTAAGTGTCCTGCGTTTGTCGGAAAAGCCTCCAAAAATAGACACAACATCAATGGTTACATCCCAATCTGAGGGTACCACAACTTTATTGCCACCAAATATTGCAATTACATCAAGCACTGCCACATCTTTTGCCAAATCAGCATTGGTGAAATCGTAATCACTTCCACCAAAAATTGCGGTGGTTCTTCCTCCAATGAAATTTTTAGAAGTAATATTTCGTTTAGAACCTCCAAATACATTCAAATCATCCAAAAAATCTTCGTTATTGGTTTTTGTTTCCATTTCAGGAAAATCAAAATCCTTTTGTTCTCTGTTTCGCCTAACAAGAATGTAGGCACCTACTCCAACAAAAACCAGTGGCCAAAGTTTACCCAGACCTATTCGTTCCATACCAAACAGTCCCGGGAGAATAAAAAACACACCAACTGAGATTAAAATAAGCCCGACTGTGCGGTTTTTGTTTCCGGCAAGGGTAAACAAGCCTATCACAATCAGTATCATTTGCCACGAGAAGATATAATGTCTCATCATATGCGGTATCAGTCCTATATTGCTAAATATGAACAGAGCGCCAATAAAAATAAACACCACACCTACACCCAATCTTTTATCTTGCTTATTATTGCAGCCATATTTTTTTCTATCCTCAAAATCGTCAAGTCTTCTCATCTTATCCTCTGTTTTAAAGATTCTACTAATTAAATAAAGAATTTTAACATTGTAAAGTTTAATTTATTAAACCAGTCTAATCTTCGATTGGTTCAATTTTATCAATGTCAAACTCAACATCATCCCATTTTCCTTTTTTCTCTTTCTTGGGTTTTGGCTCTTTTGCCTTATTATTTCCCTGAGGTTTGTTTACATAACTAATTACTAAAGCTAAACCAACAAAAATAAACAAGGCAGGCCAGGCAATTTTCCAATCATTTGGCGAAAATGGATACAATCTATCCAATAAAAAAATACCTCCTACACCCATCATAAACAAACCGCCAATGCTTTTTTTCTTAACTAAAACAAACACTAAACCTAATACAACTAGTAAACTAGGCCAGGAAAATACAATGCTGGAAATTTCGTATGGAATAAAATCAAAGTTACGACCAAGGAATACCAAGCCTATTACAAGAAATATAATCCCTACAAAACTCCTGTTATCTTTATCGCGTTTTTTATCTATACAATTGTTCATGACTCAAATATTTAAAATTCTTGAAATTCTTATTTGATTCAAAACTACGAACAATATTAAAGGCAGGAAAGCTAAAATCGGTAAAGTTGGTTTATAAATCGGTGAATTGGAAGTTGGCAGATGGAAGTCAAGAGCCCAGAGTCAGTAGGTGAAGTGGAATTTATTTCCGCCTTATGGCTTCGGGCTTCAAGCTATTCTTTATACATCAATACCTCTTTTTCGCCGGTAGATTTGATATATCCACGGAACATACCTGCTGTATTAAATGGCATGGCCACATTCCCATTTTTATCAACAGCTATTAACCCGCCACTGCCTTTTACATCTACCAGTTTTTTATTAATAATGAAATTTGCGGCATCCTGTAAGCTCATCGATTTCATATCCATTAAGGCCGAAACAGTATAGGCTACCACATAACGTATGAAAAATTCACCATGTCCGGTGCACGAAACAGCACAAGTTGCATTATTTGCGTAAGTGCCCGCACCAATTACAGGCGAATCGCCAATGCGGCCGTAGCGCTTGTTGGTCATTCCTCCGGTTGAGGTTCCGGCAGCTAAATTACCATACTTGTCTAAAACTACACAACCCACCGTACCATGTTTTTCTTTTTCATTTTCGTTCTGCTTTTTTTCGTATTCCAGCGCACGCTGAAGGCTTTTCCAGCGGTCTTCTGTATAAAAGTACTTATTGTCAACCATTTCAAGCCCCTCTTTTTTAGCAAATTCAGATGCTCCTTTTCCCGAAAGCATCACATGTTTCGAGTTGGTCATCACCCTGTGTGCCAATTCAATAGGGCTTTTAACATCGGTTACACCGGCAACAGCTCCTGCATTTAAAGTAATCCCATCCATAATAGAGGCATCCAATTCGTTTTTGCCTTCATGGGTAAAAACAGCTCCTTTGCCTGCATTAAACAGGGGCGAATCCTCCATTAGCTGAATCACTTTTACCACCACATCGAGTGCTTTTTTACCGTTTTTCAGCATTTTTTCACCTAAAATCAACGCTTCATTTAGTTTTTCTTCATATGCCTTTTCTTTTTCTTTGCTTAAGCCTTCTTTGGTAATGGTTCCGGCACCACCATGAATAACAATTACATATTCAGGCTTTTGCTGAGCCGAAATTGTAAAACTTAGTGTTAAAATAAAAAATGCGGTTAACAGGGTGTTGATATATTTTTCCATCATTTAAATTTTGTTGGTTTATATTTGCAAGTATTCAATTATTTTTGTGAAATTTAGTGACTTTGAGCCCTTGTGGCAAACAAACTTAAGATAATTTGTCTGGAATTGAACAACAAAACTTCAAATAATGCCCGACTGCTTTTTATTAAAGATATTGGCGAAATTAAACTGGTAAAAAGTAAACGTGCACGCCGAATAAGTATCAGGGTTAAACCATTTGAGGGGGTTGTGGTGAGTATTCCATTTAGGGCATCGTACAAACTGGCTGAAGAATTTGCCCTTGAAAAACAAAACTGGATAAAAAACAGCCTGATAAAAGCAGAAGCATTTGAAGAGCGCATGACTGTTTTTACCGAAAAATCAAATTTCAGCACCCTTAAGCATCAATTGATTATTGAAAAATGGGAAAAAGAACTGCTTTCAGTCAGGGTGGTGAATGGAAAAATATTTGTGAAATATCCTTTGGATATGAACGTAAGGGATGAGCAAATCCAAAATGGTATTAGAAGAGGAATTGAGCGTGCTTTACGAATTGAGGCGGCAGATTATTTGCCTGCCAGAATTGCTTATTTGGCAAAAAGAGCGAGGTTTAAATACCGTGGATTAACCATTAACAACCTGAAAAGCAGGTGGGGAGCTTGTACCCGCGATAACCAAATTAGCCTTAATGTGCATTTAATGCGCCTGCCATCGCGATTAATTGATTATGTAATTATTCATGAGCTTTGCCATACCGAGCAAAAAAACCACAGCAAAAGATTTTGGGAATTGATGGAAAAAGTGATGCCTGGTGCTAAATTTCTGAACAAAGAACTTAGTGGTTATCAGACCAAAATATATTAACCTGAGTTCGATTAAAAATATTCAAACTGTGTTGAATATTTTATGTCGAACTCAGGTTATTAAATATCAGCAAGATAACTTATCAATATTCACTTTGATTAAGTTCATCCAAACGCTGTTTAGTTGGATTAAAAACCAGGTTTAAAACCGCACCTAACAATAATAATCCAGCAAAAACAGTGGCCAGTATAAAACCAACTTTGGCATTTTTTCCAAAAGCATCGCTTACGGCACCCATTGCTAATGGACCTAAAGCTGCACCAGCTGCTGTAAAAAATAAGATAACTCCTGCTACACCTCCATGTTGGTTTTTCGGGAAACAGCTTATTCCTTTTGAATTAATGGTCGGATATAAAACCGACATAAATAGTCCTGACAACGGGAGAAGAATTACGGCTGTGCCAACGCCTGCTAAAACACTGATTATAAAACAAATAAATATGGCTGTGCTGAAAAAAGCAAGGGCTTGTTCCCATTTAAAATGAACCATGATCCAGGCACCTAAAAAACGCCCTCCTGCTCGTAGAATGAAGAATATTGGCAACGAGTAGGTTGCAACAAAAATAAAGCTTCCTTTATAATCGTCCAACAATGTTGGCATCCAAACATAGATGGCCGATTCTACGGCTACATATAAAAAAGCAGCTAAAGAAAAACTCATAGCATAAGGATCCTTCATCATTTTTAGCGTGCGCCTAAGATTAACAGGCTCTTCTGTAGATTTTTTGGTTTGCGGGTATTTTACAACAAGCGCCATAATAATTAGTACAACACATAATGTGGCTGCCACAACATAAAGCCATTTCCATTCAACCCCTTCGCTTAATAAATAACTGACCAGGAAAGTCCCAATAATAGCACCGACCCCAAAGAAGCCCTCTACCATATTCATTGTTGAAGTATGTTGTGTGGTCGATTTTGAAATATCACCAATTAAAGCCAACGCGCCGGTTTTAAAAATACCGATTGCCACCCCCGATACAATGAGCAAACTAAGGAAAAAGGCAAAAGAATTACCAATAATAAACAAATAAGAGTTAATAGCAAATAAACTAAGTCCCAGAATAATTGTTTTTTTTCTTCCTATTTTATCTGCCAGGAAACCCAACATTATCCCCCCCAATGCAATGGCAATCATTGGCCCGTAGTGTAACAAACCAGCAGCTGTCATGCTCAAATCAAATTGTTTCATGACCTCTTTGATAATCTCACCAACGGCATCGGTAGTCATGGCAAACATCATAAACATCATGTAGGTAAGCCATTTTATTATTGATAGATTATTTTTACTTGTTAAAGTAGTAGTATTGCTCATAATCATTTGGTTGTAGTTTAAATCAGACTTCATAATGAGTAAGTTTTCCAGCAGTATCTGTGTAGCTAATTAATGATTCATTGGTTTCAAAGTTTACTGAAAGCATACACTTTTTGTTTCCCTTTTCCCAAACAAGCCTGACTTTTTTATCAGATGTTTCTGAAACTTTAAATTCCCCATTAAAAGCTGGGTGTTCATTTCTGAAACGAATCAATTTCAAAAGTCTCTGAACAACTGATTTTTGGACTGCCAAGTCAATCTCTTTAAGTGTGAAATTGTGACGGTTGATTTCCCGCCCCTCACCCGTTTTTTCTACATTTTTCTTATCATTTTCTCCTGCAAGTAGTGTAACATAGTAAACCTGGGGGATTCCCGGAGTAAAAAACTGAATTGCCCTTGCTGCTATGTAAGCATCATCGTCTGCGTTTAACAATGAATAATAAGAGCCTCTAATTTGATGGACATCAAAACCATCTGCACTTTTGTGTTCATCGGAATAAACAAGGCTCAGATTCGCGCCCCTTTCCAGGCATGTATCTACCAGTTTTCGGGCTTCTTTTGTGCTTACAAGATCATCCATATCTGGTTTCACCGGGATTCCATCATGACAATCAAGCATGGTAAACTGTTTATGAGGACGAGATTTTAAGTACTGCACCAGTTTTTTACCTGATTTATTAATTAAAGAATCCAATATTGTATAGGGTAGAATAAAATCGTAAATCCAATACCCTTTTTCTGCCAGTTTAAACTGAGTTGAGTAGTGGGCATGCACTTCAGGTAAAAGTTCTAACCCTAAAGAATGCGCTTTCTCTGTAATCCAACTCATAAAATCGAATATTTCAGGCTCTACAAAAAAGCAACTTGTTCCCAGTTTTTTAATAATATAACCAACCGCATCAAGGCGGACAATCTTAACACCTTTCTTACTAAAGTTTTCAAGAAAATCGCCTAAAAGTTTCTTTGTAACTGCCGAATTGATATCAAAATCTATTTGTTCTGAAGGATCCTCTTTCCCAAAAGTCGTCCATACTTTTGCAGTTTCACCAGTATTTTTCAGCAAATATTCAGAGTATGGATTTGCCCTACGTAAAAACATTTTTGAAATGTCTTCCTGAACAGGTATCCCATCTGGCCAAATTTTGTCTAATGTAATGAATAAATCAACAAATTCAGATTGTTGACCATTTTTGATAAAGTCTTGAAAGTAAGTGGATTGGCGAGAAATGTGATTAACCATTAAATCAAGCAATACATCATGATTCAATGTAATTTCCTGTATATCTTCCCAAGTGCCAAAAGCAGGTTCAATTTCCAAATAGGTTAATGGAGCAAAGCCCCTATCACCTGAAGACGGGAATGGAGGAAGAATGTGGACGCCTCCCTTAAATACATCTGGAAAGTATTTATTGAGCACATTGTTCAGCGCCTTTAAATCACCTCCAAGTGAATCGGGATAAGTAATCAGTTGTACTTGGTTTTTAATTGCCATTAGATAAATCCTCTATTTAACAATTTTAACATCATAATCTTTTGAAATAATAAAATCAGCCAGATATCTGTGCCCTGCAATTATTTTATGCTCAGTACTTAAAATGTTTTCAACAAACGGATCTTGTACTTCGTTTCCACGGTTTCTTTTTTTCCGATAGGGTAAAGTATCTACAAAAGTACTGGTAATAAAAACCCGGGCGTCTATATTTCGTAATAGCGAAGTATAAGTGCCTTCAGCAATAATTACGTCAACATCTGTTAAACTTAACTTAATGTTTTCAATACTATTTGCATAATAATCGATTGATGGTTTTTCTATCTCTGAAGCTCCGGAAACGGCATTTTTTAAATTATTCTCTAATACCTCCATCTTAACTTCCACATGTGGCCCCAGCCAGTTTGGATCCGATTTTCTTTTTGCATCGTTTGATGCAGGAGGTAAAACAAAATAATCATCTTGCTCTAATAAAACTGAATTCACTTCATTGTTTTTCAACTCTGAGAGGATGGCTTTTCCTGTTTCAGTTTTACCACAACCTGATTCACCAGCAACTGTAATGACAAACCGTGCCTTCTTATTCTTTATTCTTTCTATTATTTCCGAAACAATGATTTTTGCAGCTTTTTGGTGAGGATTGTCTGAATAATTGTTCATTACATTAGTTTTATTATCTGAATTTTAGAATATATCAGGAGAATTTTACCTCTCCTGATATACAACATAAACTCTTATAAAAAAGGTTACTAAAAATTATAAATAACTGAAAAATTTGTAGCTCTGCCAGTTATAGGTCTACCAAATAAGTAGTTTGTTGCACCATCAGTAAAACCACTTCCTCCTTGTTCCATCTCAGTGATTCCAAAAGTGTTAAGTAAGTTGTTTACATTCAATCTTACTGATAACCCTTTGGTAATATCATAGCCGGCAAAAGCATTTACATAAGCGAAGCCTGGTAATACTAATTTGTTATCCAATTGTGAATAGACCTTGGTATTTCCAATTACACTAAACCCAACAGAAGCACCAGCAATTCTATATGAAGGACTAACATGATACATTAAATCAGGTACTCTGCGTGGTATATTGCCAACCTCTTCAGGAGTATCACTTTTAGTAATTTCAGCTTTTGTGTAAGTTCCACCTACAAGCACTTCAAACCCTCCAAAGGTTAAAGCACCATCTAGCTCAAAGCCATATGATTGATAATCTATATTAAATATCCTTGCTAATTCATTACCTTGTTCTGTGAGGGTTGAATAAAATCCTGTTACATTTAAGGCATAATTTTTGGCTTTGAATTTAAAACCTACTTCCCCCTGAATGATTTCGTCTGATTCAAGCCCACTATAAGGTTTCCCATCAGCATCAAACTTACTAGCATATAGTAACCTGTCTGCATTTGCTCTTGCACCAGAACTAAACCTGCCAAAAACAGCCATATCATTATTAATCTTATAGTTTGCACCTACTGAATAGGATAAATAGTTATAATCATAATTAATTGGATTTGGGTTTTCATTATCTAAAACTGTAGTGGTATTATCAACAACAGATAATGCTCCATCGCTATTTACATCAACAGGGGTTTGCACATTATCTAAATAATACCCTGATGCATCACCAAAATCATATCGTAAACTAGCTTCCACATTAAGTTGATCACTTATATCAATACCCAGGTTTGCATAAGGTGCATCAATGGTATATCTCATATCATATCCACGTGTACAGCAGTTGCCCCAGACAGGAACTCCATGGGCATATAAGCCATTTTCAGTCATTGGAGTTCCAGTAGCATCTAAAAGATTAACTGGCCGTGAACCTTCACCCTTAACATCGATCAAATACGACTGCCATAGCCAAGTCATATCAATTCTTTGATATGCTTTGTAATATCCAACAGTTAAATGAATATTATCATTAAATGTTTTTGTTATATAAAGATCATTTGCAAAATTGTTTAAGCTATTCATTTCCACATCAAAAGTATGAATCTTTAGTAATAAACCATTGCCATTTAAGTTTTGAAGCTGTGCAGTAGTTAATACAGTTCCTGCGTTTGCTCCATTTGCATAACTAGCAGTATATCCGGCCCCAGCAATACTTGTTGCAATATCATCAGCCGTGCCTATTTGTGCGGGGAATGGAGAGTTAAAAGTTCCTTTGTTAAAGGCCATCCTTGCTTTATTTTTGACATTCCAGCCAGCACCTAAATCAAAAGAAAACTCAGCACCAACAGCATAGGATTTTGGGTGCATCCCATCTCCTATATTAGAAGTCCTTTTATTTCCACTACCGTCAATTGTAGATAAATGTTGAAGATAAGGACTGTGCAATGTACCATACAATGCATCATACCCAGGAATTGATTCAAATTTTGGATCTAATCCAGTTCCTGTAGCCATAACAGGCATTGGCATATAGCTTATTGCTTTGTCATTTAAATACTTGAAATAAACACGGGCATAGCCTTTTTCAAATTTTTTGGTCAAATTAGCCTTTATCTGTCCGCCATAATTACCTGTATAACCAGCTTTTCGTGGTCCTTCTCCCTGTCTAAAGAAACCGCCGATATGGAAGCTCACATCTTCACCAATAGGCGAACCATATTCAAAATCAGTCCTAAATGTCTTATAATCAAGCCCAACTGAGGTTCCAATACTTCCACCTTCTCTTGCACCAGTTTTACTAATAAAGTTGATAATACCTGCTGGTGAGTTACTGGCAAATGTGGAAGCTGAACCACCTTTAATAGCTTCAATTCGGGCAATTGTATAGTCTGCTCTCAGATAAATATCAGCATTACCAAATGAGATGTCACCAAACTGCAATACAGGAAGACCATCTTCATGTAACTGCATGAACTTAGAACCACCTGATGAGCTTGGAATACCTCTTACAGAAAGGTTCGCATTACCTTCACCTCCAGAAGCTTCTGTATGAATACCAGGTATTGCTTTAAAGATTTCAGCAGTTGTAACCGCACCAAATTCTTTTATTGCTTTAGGTTTTAAGCTATTTACAGAAATACTGGACTCAATTGCTGATTTTGGGTTAACCGTACCAGTAACAATTACTTGATCCAAGCCTATTAAATCAGATGATAACTTAAAATCAAGAACTAACTC
>JBNKJW010000050.1:0-4445 GCA_050291445.1 Bacteroidales bacterium
ACTATTCTTTTTTGTTTCCAATCAAAAAAACTCCAGCAAATTTACAAACCCTTCCAGTAAAAAAACAATGAACCTGGCCAGAAAAATTGGCAATCCGCCTTCAGGTAAATTTTTCTGTCCAGAACCCTTGTTTTTTTCGTCAGGCTTTGTGTGGCACTGCTTTCTTTTTTCTTTTTTTCCGGTTTTTTCTTTCTTCTTTTGGAAATGATTTAAGGGGATAGCTGTACACTGCCAGGTTTCATAGGCATTTCAACCTTGCTCACCTTCCCTGCAAACCAACTTTTAAACCAGTGTTAATTTATGCAATTCATTGTCTATAATTGTAATCTATACAAAATTAAATTAATATAGATTTTGTTTATATTAAAATAATTCCTATACTTGTACCCTATAACCACAAAACTAAAAACAATGGATGCATTAATCTTTGAACAAATCTTAAATACCGGTGGTATTGCCCTGGTATTATCAGTTTTGTTCTTTTACTCCCTTAACTCCTTTCGGCAACATTCCAGGGAAAGAATCGAGCTCCGGCGGGAGCTTTCTCGCCTGCAGGCAGATTATCACGCCTTCAAAAACGAAATGATAGAACGCATGTTCGATTCACAGGAAAAAATCACCGATGTACTCTCCCAATTCAAAGAATTGTTGGATAAAAAAATCAGCACCTAATACCAGGTAAATTCGAGGCAAAGTATATGTTGCTCCGAACAAAATTAGTGAGCAGATTGTTGTTGCCCGGTGGTTAAGACTTTCCTGAAAGGCTGGTAAGTCTAGTACTGTTTCAATTTAGTTTTCTGGTTTTTAATAGTTTAGCTTTTATTATTAATTAAACATAAAACTTTAAACAAAAATTAAATTATCATGGGAAAATTAACTGGTGGGATTTTAGGTCCCGTAAAAGGTAAAGTGGGTGCCGTGGTTGGTTCGGTCAGTGGTGGACAAAACATTGTCAAGTCCATGCCGGCATCGTATTCCGACAAAAACTCGCAAGCACAACAAGCCCAGCGTACAGCTTTCAGGGAGACCCTGAGTTGGTACAAAGCATTGGCCCCGGCTGTAATTGATGGATTTCCTGAAAGGGCATCCAAACATTCAGCTTATAATGTGTTCATGGCGGACAACATCAACAACGGGGTGTCTGACCAGGGCGTGGATTGGAATGCCTTAAATGTAAGTAAGGGTTCATTAACCAATCCTGAGTTCACATCTACGGCCACAGCCAACGATGATGAGGCCCAATTCTCGTGGCCAAATGATTCGGATGGTAGTTCTAAGTTGGCTACTGATCTGGTTGTTTTAGTGGTTATTGAACCAAACACTAAAGCTGTTTTTGTTTCAGATGGTGATTACACTCGTGCCGATGGTAATGCAATCTTGCAATTGCCTGCAGCTTTTGTAGGCCAGGATGTGGAGACTTATGCTTATGTAAAAAGGGCAGATGGAAAAAAAGCTTCAACTACTAAACGCACAGGCCGTTTCTTAGCAGGTTCCGAACTGGCTGGTAGTGTTCAGTAGATAGATGGTTTGGTTGTTTCATCATGGGAACTGGTCAGGGCAAGTCCAGGCCTTTCCCTGATTTTCAATCTCTTCACATTTTTAATTCATCATTTATCATTTTTAATTTGACAGAGATGGCACAAACCCTTGAGTCATTAATCGGAAAAACCTTTGGCAACGTTCGCAAATTGACTTTCTATACCTTAAACGAGCAACCGGTATTAAGAAGGAAAGCCCGTTTTATTGCCAATCCGCAAACCATAAAACAACAGGCAAACAGGAGTAATGTCCCTTTTCTGATTAATGCATTTAGGTTGTTAAGGCCATTACTAATTATTTCTTTAAACAACAGGTCCGAATCCCGATCAGCTTACAATGAATTTTTCTCCAGGAACCTAAACCATTCTATTATTAATGGTCAATTCTATCCTGGAGAGTTCCAAATTTCGACCGAGGATATTCTGGGCACTGACTTTCAGGTAATAAGATTGGTAGATGAATCCAATAAATTCAGATTGAGTTGGGACAATGCACTGACTGGTAACCAAAACAGTGAAGATTTACTTTGCGCAGTTATTTTCACCAGAACAAACAATCAATTTGGTTATGTTTTAACTGAAATCAAAAGAGAAGAAGGACACGCGGAACTAAGTTTTAACCTAAACTTTCACACAGTTTCAGTTTATCTGTATCCATTTTTTGTTCGTCCTGATTATTCGCTATCATCAGAAACCTCAGTCCAAACCTTCGATGCAATCAATTGATTACAGCACTAATTTCTAATTTCTAATGACTAATTTCTAAAATCATGGCAGTTTTAAAAGCAGGCATCCTCGGCAAATTCAACGGCTCAGTCGGTAACGTGACTGGCTACAATTTAGGTGGACAACAAGTCATCCGCAAGAAATCAGTGGATGTTAAAGACCCTAACACTGTCAACCAACAAATACAGCGGGCAAATATGCTTTATGCCATTGAAATCTACAAGGTTTTAAAACCCATGCTGCAATACACCTTACGCCAACGTGAGAAAAAGCAGACGGTCTTCTCTGAGTTTTTACGTTTGAATTTGAATACAGCAATTGTCAATAGTACAGTTGATTTAGACAAGCTCATTGTGGCCAAGCCCAATTCACCAGCTGTTGAATTAAGCATTGACCAGGAATCAGGTATTAACAACATTGCAATTGGTTCCATTATTTAAGCACTATTTAAAAATTTCAACCATGAAACTCTTTATCGTTCAATATTCCCAGGAGACTGACAAATTTCAATTAACAGAGGTCAATAATCCGGAAGAACTGCCTAATTTTGAGATTCCCATCATTGATGCGCCCTATCAAAGCACTATTGTATTATCTTCTTATATGGTTGGTGTAGAGGAAACTAAATGCAGTTTTCCAAACTCTCAGGTGTTTCAAAACCCCCACAACAAACCTGTGCCTTCTTATCGTTACGGTTTGTTATACAATGGCTTCGCTGTTCAGCATCCGAATTTTGCCCCACCTGGCTGGCATGTCCCCAATAATGATGACTGGATCCTTCTCCAAAGGGTGGTATCAGAAAATACAGGAGGCTTAAAAGAAACCGGTTTTGAATATTGGGACGAACCCAATTTGGGGGCAACAAATAGTTTTCATTTTAGCGGCAGGGGGGCAGGTTATCGTTTCAGGAATGACGGGTTTTCGCAACTCAGACAATCTGCCTATTTCTGGTCAAATACAGCTTATACGAATAATTGGTCTTATTGGTTTAAATTAAGCTATGATAATGCTGATTTATACCAAAGATATTCTCCTGATGACGTGGGTCTTTCAGTACGCCTGATTAAAGACGACTTTGACAATCCAGGTTCTTTGGAAGATGCTGATGGCAATATTTATCAAACTGTTACCATTGGTGCCCAGGTATGGTTAGCAAGAAACTGGCAGTGCACCAAATTTAATGATGGTTCAGACATTCCCAATATTACAGGATTTCATGATTGGGAGAATGACCCACAGCCCTCGTATTGGGCCTACAACAATGATTTAACCTTAGTGTAATGCAATTAAGCAACAACGATATAGACAATTGCTGTAAATCCATCATTGCCCATTCCAAAAGCTATGACATGTATTCCTACATCATTTTTGATACGCTTTACAATACAGGCTTAAGGATTAACGAACTTTTGGATTATTCAAGAATTTCAATCATAGATATTAATTCAGTCCTGGTGCAAACACAAAAGTTTTCCAATCCCAGGATAATTCCAATTTCAGACTTTAACAGCGTTTACATTGCTCATTTGGCTTCAGGGACATTGTACAACCTAATCAGGTCGTATTCATACTACTCCGAAAAAATGCTCTTGTACAATACTCAGTTCCACAAACTCTTTATTAAAAATAAACGAATCTCAACACACCTTTACAGGCATAATTACGTAAAAAGGCTTTTTGACGACGGCTACACTATCCCTCAAATATCAACAGTCATTGGTGAAAGGGATGATAAAAATACTATGGGATATGTGTATTCGAAAATTTCGTCATCGCGTTGACATATTTAACTGAAATTCCGATCAATCGGTTGACGAAATCAGGATGGTTTTCAGGACTAAATCAGGATGAATTTTCGATAAAAATTTGGATCTAGTGCCGACAGAAATTCCGATCCAATTTTGATGAAATCCGCGTTGTAATGATGAAAATCTGTTAAATTAAGTTAGCACTTACTATTGGATTAATTATCAATTCATTAAGCTTCAATTGCAGAGTTGAACAGCATTACACGTTATTAAGAATCATTCTAAATTCATTGTAACTACTCAGGTACACTTATCTAACTTTTAAAAATATCTCAAAAAGCCTTGTCACAAAACTTCAGATTTAAATAGGCAACTTTGGGAGGTTGTCGTATTTGCCACCTCTACACCAGCATACACAGTTACACCACAAGCA
>JBNKJW010000051.1:0-41752 GCA_050291445.1 Bacteroidales bacterium
TTCGATTCAACCGGCTGAAAGGAACTCAGCGCAGCTAAACTTATCAAACCAATACAAATTTAAACCGACCTACAATTCATAAAATTACTACTATCGTGCCTATTTCGTATATGCATTGCTACCGCCCATTTTCAATTTTTAAGTTATTTATGAAACTGTAAAAGAACGCTTATCAATTCGGCATCGGGTTTTGGTGATGTTAAATTTTCTAAATCGAAAAAGTAAATACCAAAATCGCCTTTATACTCCCAATTACACCAGGCCACATTGTTTTCCTCCAAGGCTTGTATCATATCAGAATAAAATTGAAGCCTGTCTTTTCTTTCAACCGTTGGTAAGCAACCAAATTCGCCGCAAAAGAGTTGCAGGTTTTTCGATTTTGCAAAGTCCACACCCTCTTTAAATACCTGTATCAAGCGTTGTTTATTGTAATGATCCCTGGCATCGGCCACCATATTAACCAATGGCATGTTGGTGGTGTCAATGTATTTGCTGTAATCTTCGTTGGTAATTATTTGTCCGGGATAATGCACCTGCCCTTGGTATTCTTTCATTGGCACCCAACTTGCTTTAAAATGTGTGAAAGCCATTGGGGAGTAGGTATGAAAGCTGAGAATAATATTTTTGTCTCCTTCGGGAAGTTTCAGGTATTTAAGGTTTGGTGCAATTTGCCACATATTAGCCCCCAAAACCAATACTCGGTTTGGTTCGAGCTCACGGATGGCTGCAATGGCTTTGTTCATCAACTTATTCCAATCATCGTGTTCGGGGGCAACAGCTTCGTTGAGTACCTCGTAAGCCACCATGTTGTTGGGATAATGATTTAATTTTGATGATAATTGCACCCATAAATTAACGAAGTTCTCCTGTGCATTGTCATCAGTCCAAAGGGTATTGCTTCCACCTTCATTTTCGGCATTAAAATGGTGCGCTCTTACAATGTGCATATCAACAATTGCCCTGAGTTTGTATTTGGCACACCAGTCGAGGCAATTGGTAAGCTGCTCAAAAGCAGCAGGAATTTGGGCCCCGGTACTATCCCACAATTCAAACTCATCAAGCGGAATACGTACATGGTCGTAACCAATGCTGTCGATAAAACGGATGTCATCTTCATTAATCAGGCTGTATTTGGGCACCCAGCCAAAATCCTGCGAAAGCCAGTGACTTAAATTTACACCCCGCTGAATAGCAAACCCCGAAGGGTTTAAGCAATCCTTATCAGTTGAATTACATGACCATAAACCGGCAATTAAACCGGAGATTAACGAAAAATTAAAAATCAGTTTGCGTAAATTCATAACAATAATTTTCTGAAGATAAATGAGTTAATATTTTGGTATAATGTTGGCCGCTAATGTTAAATTGGGATAAACAGGTACCACCGGCAATTCCGGATAACTTAAACGCTTGCTCAAATACATCAATTCCTGATTCACCATTGTACAAATTGGTAATTACCTGACCATAAATGTACTTCGAAATGACGTCTCCCTCTTTTTCAACATTTATTTTCACTTCGGTTATTTGGGCCGAAACCCGCTGATGCCCGGTTAGGAAAATAAAAACCAACAAAAAGAACCAGATTACCTGGGTTCTTTTATTTGTCGTGCTTTTTACCAGAAAGTTGTCTAACCGCCTCATAGCTCAGTATTTTTTGAACATTAATGACTGGTTATTATAAGTTTTGTAGTTGTTTTAATTCCATTACAAATGGCCTGACCTATATAAATACCATGGGGTAAAGGTTGACCATTATCACCGCACAGATTCCAGTTCACGGAATAATCACCTGAAGCCTGCTGTTGGCTTATCAACTCTTTTACTTTCTTTCCGTCGATGGTAAAGACAGATATTTCGACCATTCCGGTTTGTGGCACACGATAATGAAAAGTCATACCATCACGGGCTGGATTTGGGCTGGCGAGCAGTTGCGGTGAAAATTTGCTGGTGGTTTCCAGAGGTTCACCAATGCTGGTTATCATGGAAGTTTCATAAACCTTGGCCGTGTCCTGGTTGGTGATGACTATATTATCGAACCAAAACGACTTGCCGGTTAATGCTCCTTGGTCGGAGGTAATCTCGAACCGGTCCACGGCTTTCCAGTCGAAGGCTCCAATGGGATCATACCAAGCCTCGTTGTCCCATGAACCCATTTCTACAAAATCTGATAATGGAATATAAACCGGATGCCAATAACCATCCCACGAAGCATGGGTTTCATTGAGGGTAAAATTCATCCGCCATGGGTGATCGGTAGGATCAGCTGTTTTAGAATCAATAAACCGCACTTCCAGCTCAGTCCCAGGCGCATTTCCACGAACCAGAAAACTTATTGCGTAATTTTCATCAACTAACTGCGACAAATCCTTATCAGGAGTAAAATTGAACGCTATGGCTCCATATTGCGCACCCCCTGTCCAATTTAGACAGTAATCCCCATTATTAGGTTGTTGAGTTGAATAATAATCAATGATCCCACCCTCTGGATAGCTGGATTCGAAAGTTTTTTCGCCTATATAATCGCTGTAAATAGGAAATCCTACTGAATCGGCTTTTACTTCAAACGGGTGTTGCGCAGGAATGTTAAACCCGAGGGCTTCAACCATTGGAATATTCACATCGTTATCAAATAGTTCATTCGATCCCTTTTTAAACAATCCAAATTCACCCTGGTAATCCCAAACAGTCCAGGGAATGCCGCATTGTTCCAGATACTCTCGCACCACCCGGTACCAATACACTCTGTCGGTGGTATCAGCAAAGGATCGATAAACGCCAAATTCGCCGCAATAAACCTTGACATTATGGGTATTTTTAAAATCTTTTACAATGTCAATCAATTCTTTAAGATGTTGTTCAGTGCCTTCGGTTGAATAATTATTAAACGAAGATTCCATCCAGGTACCTTTTAAAACATCGGGAAATACGGGCATACTGCCTGATGAATAAGGAAATGGGACGCCCGTCAATGATCCAAGTGAAGGGCTTGGCCAGGTTGCTCCCTGATGGGTAAATATAAAGGGATCGTAAAAATGAAAGGTATAAATGAGGTTTGTATCGGTATAAACCGGAAGTTGTTCTAAATCTCGAAAACCATTAAAACTTGCCCCGCCAACCATAATGGCATGTTTAGTATCAAACTGGCGGATGGCATCAATAGCTTTTTGTTGAATTGCTCCCCATTTATCGGTGGTTATTCCATTTGGTTCGTTCATCACTTCATATATAACATGCTGTGATGATGTGGCATAATGAGCTGCCACTTGTTTCCAAACCGTTGTTAAAATGGTTTCCAGCTCAGGGTTTTTGCTGGCAATATCATCAGTAGAATGGTTATCAATTATTAAATAAATCCCTAATTCATCGGCCCAGGCTACAACCTGGTCAAGAAAACCATAAAACAACGGATCGACAGTATAATCGGGTGCGCCATTCGTCATATAAAACAGGTTAATGGGCAGTCGAACCACATTGCTCCCAAGTGATTTAATGTTCTCAAAATCTTTTTTGGTGTATTTTGTGAATTGTATTTGTTTGGGGTTACTGGTCTGAAACCAGTTTGAAAGGTTTACTCCTTTCGAAAAGGCCTCTTGTGCCTTTATAGTTTTACTAGTTCCTGAAATAACCAGGAAAAGACCCACAGCAATTAGTAATCGTAAAAAATTCATGCTTCAGTAATTTTTTAAATTATTGTTTTCATTAGTTTATACAATGATAAGGTAATTGCTAAAATTTCTATTTACAAAAGATGTAAATTGATTTACAAAAAATGTAATGCATTAATTGTGAGCCTGTTGCATATATTCCGATGGCGACATTTCTACCATATTTTTAAACACCCGGTTGAAATTACTGGGACTGCTAAAACCAACCATATACGCCACCTCGCTTATATTCAATCCGGATTCCTTTAGCAATCGCTGAGCCTCATTAATTCGTATCTGGTTTATATAGGTTTTTACATTGCAGTTAAACTGCTCTGATATGGTTTCAGCAATTTTACGTTGATTAATCCCCGTACTTTTAGCAATCATCCTCAAGCTCAGTTCGGAATTTTGAAAATTGCGGTTTATAAAATCGAAAAAATCGGGTTTATGTTCAAGTTTTTTTTGCGAGGTAATCGGCTGATAATTAATAGTTACTGATTTTGTGCGGGGTCTTGTTCTTAAATAGTGCCAGAATAATAAACCCCACATAATTATTAATTGAGCAAAAACCATCAGGAGAATGGCCAGTCGATTATCGCGGTATAGTTTAATTTCAAAAACTGAAATCGATTTTTTCTGGTTTTGTAGTTGAGTTAAACCTGTGGTAATACTCAACTGAAAGGCTCTTTTCCATTGTGGTGGGTCCACTTTAGCTGGCGAAAGGTTGTATTTATCGTACCACCAGTCGGGAGTAATAAATTTATTCCGTTCTAAATTAAACTCGCGCTTATGCTCGTCGATTTCAATATATTGCCAAAAATGCCTGAATCCTAAAACATTACCATCAAAACTTACACTAGAATCTTTTAATACCAGGTAAACAAAGATGGGATGTATCCGCTTACCACTTAAAACCACTTTTACCCGATTATATGCCGATATATCAAACTCCTTTAGATTCGGTTTTTCAAACCCAATGCCTGCATAAGGGCGCATAAAGCCATCTTTGAGAACAAACTGCATACCAACAACACTATCTGAAACAATTGTGGAGGTAATTTCCGTTAGCCCATGGTCAATCGAATCGTTGTAAAAAAAAGGCTGAAAGTTCTTTAAATCAGGATATACGATTAAATCATCTTTGCGAAGCGATAAAAAATAAATGGAAATAAATAATACGAGGGTTGCACTGCAAATAGCTATGCTAAGACCATCTTTAAGAAAGCTTTCAAATAATTTTTTGTTATAAATATTTGATCTCTGGTTTATCATAAAATTCGATTGTGCCCTTATTACAAAAATAAATATTATTCAACCCAATTACCAAATCGTCTTCATTGATGGTCAACTTTTGGTGTCATAAATGGGCGGTAACATTTTTGCAAACACACAAAAACCAGAATACCAAAAGCTGATGATGAGCTGATGAATTCCACTCATGATTCTTTGGATTTATTAAATCCATACCAGCTACTTCAACCATTTGTTGCTTTATCAGAACTGGAACACATCAACACAGTAACCTTATTGACCAGAAATGATTACCCCAAAATGACAAATAGTAATAAACAACCAGTTTGAGGTAATACTAAAACGAATTTGAATTATTAATGCAAAAGGCTTTATTTTACATCTTCTTACTTTTTGCATGTCAATTTACACTAAAAGCACAGGTGGAAACAGATAAAAAAATAAAAGTTTACCTCATCCCCAGACAGGGAGCAGATTACCGATTGTTTTCAGAGCTCGATATTGGTGATAAATATGACACTATAAATATCAGCCTTTCTACACCACCTAAAAAATGCGACCTGAAAAATTATGCAAAGTTGTTGCTTAAACAAATTGACACTACCGAACCTTTCATTCTTGTTGGTGTTTCAATAGGTGGGATGATTGCCACAGAAATGAGTGAACTAACTAAACCTTTACAAACCATCATTATTTCAAGCGCAAAATGTCGGCAAGAACTACCTCATCGTTACCGGTTTATGAAAATTATACCATTAAACCAAATTGTTCCGGCCTGGCTGTATAAAGCTGGCGCACAAATAGCCCAACCCCTTATTGAACCAGACAGGAAACATGGAAAACCCATTTTTAAAGCAATGCTTAAAGCAAAAGATCCTAAATTTTTAAAGCGTACGGCTAAAATTATTATCAACTGGAATAGAAACACTTACAGGGAAAACATCATTCACATACATGGAGATAATGACCACACCCTCCCGCTGCGAAAAGTTAAGGCGAATTACATAGTAAAAGGCGGCTCGCACATGATGGTATTAACCAAACCAGAGAAAATTAATAGGCTTTTAAATGAATTACTGACTAGGTAAAAAAAATCGTTCGCATATAGTAGAGACACACGGCCATGTATCTCTACTTATCCACAAAAACAACGCTCAAAAAGCACTAAAGCATATGGAAACAACTGAACTTTTCATCATTATAAAACCTATCACCCACTATAGTTTACACATCCTTTTTCCTGGCTTGCCTGCATGGTTTTTCTTTAAAAGGCGATGGAAAACCGCCTGGTTAATAATGTTGGCTACCATGCTGGTTGATTTAGATCATTTGTTCGCTACCCCAATTTTTGACCCTTACCGATGCAGTATTGGCTTCCACCCATTACATTCGTATTATGCAATAATTGGTTACTTTTTAATGATTTTTATTCCAAATAGGTGGATTAAAATAATTGCTGCGGGATTACTTCTTCACATGGCAACTGATTACCTTGATTGTGTTTGGTTCAAGTTATTCTAGTCTAAATAAAACAAGGCAAATATCGTGTGATTTGAATAAATTCGATGGTTTATTACCAATAATGCTGAATTTAAACAAATGAAAAAACTAAAAAAAGAAAACATCGATCAGGAAGTTTTTGATTTATATGATGATTATGCACACAATAAAATCAACCGCAGACAATTTATGGAAAAATTATCGTTGTACGCTATTGGAGGAATCACAGTGTCATCACTTCTGGGGTTTATGATGCCTGATTATAAAACTACTGCCACAATTAAACTGGATGATCCTCGAATCAAATCAAAATACATTCATTACGATTCGCCAAAAGGAGGTGGAAAAATTAAAGGACTGCTATCAAAACCTGCAAAAACAAACGGGAAACTACCTGGAATTGTTGTAGTGCACGAGAACAGGGGCTTAAATCCTTATATTGAGGATGTTGGAAGAAGGACTGCAACCGAAGGTTTTATTTCACTGGCACCGGATGCTTTAACTCCACTTGGCGGCTATCCCGGGAATGATGATATGGGCAGAGAAATGCAACAAAAACGTGACAGAAACAAAATGCTTGAAGATTTTATTGCAGCCTATGAATATTTAAAAAATCATAAAAGTTGTTCTGGTAAAGTTGGAGTAGTTGGATTTTGCTTTGGAGGATGGATTTCGAATATGATGGCCGTAAAACTCCCTACATTATCAGCAGCTGTGCCTTTTTATGGAGGCCAACCTTCTGCCGAAGAAACAGCCAACATTAAAGCCCCTTTGATGCTCCATTTTGCAGCACTTGACAAAAGGGTAAATGCAGGCTGGCCAGCTTATGAAGAGACACTCAAGAAAAACAACGTGGATTATGAGGCGCATATGTATCCTGATGTAAATCATGGTTTTCATAACAATACCACACCACGGTACGATGAAGCTTCGGCAAACCTTGCCTGGAAACGAACCATTGATTTTTTTAAGAAAAACCTTAAATAATTGGTATATGTTGCTAAGCATCTCAAAGATGCTAAGCAACTTATACCAATTGCATTTATATTTTAGCCCAAAAGCAAAATATAAATTGCAATGGTAAATGCCGATGCTAATTGAAAATAGTCAAATGAGGCTTTGCCGAAATTAATGAATACCGACTTCGGCTACGCTCAGTCTCCAGAAGTTCCATGAGCGAAGTCAAAGAGTATTTTGTCTACAAAACCAGTAGATTTCTTCTATTGTATTACCAATATTAACTTTCAACAACTTAACTAAAACTTAGGCCAACAGGCAAAGCAGCTAAAAAAGCTGAATTTTTAAAAAATGTTCTTCTTTTCATAATACCAGGTTAATTTTTAAGAACAGCAAGTAGTTTATACCAAACCTAGGAAATGGCCTGAAAATCAATCTGTTTACCCCAATCCGCCAGCTAGCGGAAGCAAATTGATTTTACTCGCAAGCTCATGAGAAAGTTCATCACACCCTTTAGGGTCGGGGTAAATGAAGAACCTTTAGCCTCATGAGTATAACAAATAAAGCAATTTGCGGTTGGTGTAAACTACTTCATAATCGTTTCAAATTTTTGTGTCAAATATAAATACCAAACCGAAAGAGGCCAATTACAATTGGAATTTGAGTGAAATTGCCTATTTTTATTGCTAAAAACATGAAATATTACCTTTTTTTGATTTTTTTAATTCTAATGGGATGTAATCACCCCGCAGGTGAGAAAGTCAGAAACAATAAAAAAACCAATATACAGCTAAGTCGGTACTCAAAACTTGGGAAACTACATACAAAGCTAGGCAAACCAAAACCTGGTGAATGGCTCTACCATCACGAAGAAAAAGGACAGGCCTTTGGAAATTATTACACTGGAACAAGGATTTGCCCAAATGATTCGCTCACCAAAATTGTGATTTTACCCTTGGGCACTTTTAACAAAATGGAAATGCAATTATTAAAGGAAACAGCAAATTATGCAAGCATCTTTTTTATGATGGATGTTGAGTTGTTTGGGGCTATTTCTGATAATGTAGTGCCCGATTCATCAAAAAGGCTAAATTACTACGGAGAACAATTGCATACGCAGTATATTTTAAAAAAAGTACTACTGGAAAATATTCCTGACAGTGCTATTTCGTTTATTTCAATCACCAACAAAGATTTATATCCTGCAGATGACTGGAACTTTGTTTTTGGGCAGGCCTCATTGAGAAAAAGGATCGGGGTTTCATCCTACAGGAGGTATTATGATGACGATTTAGACAGCACAAATATTGATATTTGCTTTGAACGATTGATAAAAACCACTACCCATGAACTTTGCCACATGTTTTCGTTAAAACATTGCCGAATTTACAAGTGCCTGTTAAATGGCAGCAACCACATGGAAGAAGCTGATAGCAAGCCACTTTGGTTGTGTCCTGAATGCCTGGCTAAGTTACAGTTTTGTATAGGTTTTGATTTATTTGAGCGCTATGATAAGCTAGCTAATTTTTTTAACGAAAATAAAATGCAGGCAGAAGTTGCTTACTATAAAAAATCGAAGCAACTAATGCAAGATAATTAGTATGATTATTAACTTCGCAACAATTATTTTTCAATTTTAACTATGAAACCACAATACATTGTTCTTATGGGCATTTTGTCATTCATTTTTGGTGGCTGCGAAAAACCTGATTTTGATAAATTAGTATACGAAAGCTATAATAATTCTGTGGCCCCAGAATATCGTAAACAAACCACTATTGAAGTCTCTACTGATAAAATTACTTACACCACTACTTTGGCTAATGAAACACCAAACATCAAAACAACTGCAATAAACAGCGAAGATTTTGAAAAAATCAAAAACAAAATCTATGAATTGAGTGTTATTAAATGCAAGTCGTCGGATGAGTGTGACGGTGGTGGTATACGCACCGTAACAGGCTATAAAAAAGGGAAAACAGTTTTTTCAAACACCCATTATGGTTGCCACGACTGCCCCGGATTTTATGAATTGCTCACTTTTTTGAATAATTTCGGGCAATAAAGATAAGTCTAACCCCTACTCTGTTCGTTTCAAAATATGTTGGTTCCTAAACTTAAATCACCTTCTACCGAAAATTTATCGGGGGTGGTTTGAAAAGGGTGGAAATTGTTCAATTTTAATGGTGTTTTCATTAGAATTAAATATGAAACTAATTAGGGACTGCTGAAAACATTAGCTACAACCTAGCGAAGCGATATCTTCGACCAAAGGGAGAAAAATTAGCAAAGCGAAGATGTATATGAATACTTCGAGCTGAAGCTAATGAAGTAGATGATGTGCCTCTGGCTAGCATAATAATCATTAGTTTTTTGTTATTTGAAGGTAAAGTTAATGCAAGGAAAAATTACTATTTTTTTTAAAACCTTTGCACTTTTTTACAACTTCTTTTATGTAATACCAAACCGCTATCAAGATAGTAAAAAAAGGTTTTGGTGTAACTTAGAGAACGAAGTGAACGTTCTCATAACCAAAGGGAATAATACCGAAGGATTAGCATGTTAGGGAATTTTAATTTCCGTTACATGATAACCATTCGGTATAAATGTTTAAGTTTAATAGGCTTAGGCGTTTTTCAGCGAGCCCTACATAAATCTTAGTTTGATAATAACAGTGGTATCTTTTTTTACTGATACCGCTGCTTTTTCAAAACTTGGAGGGCCAAACATCCCAATTTCGTTGTTTGAAAAGCCAAAGCCTTCTTTGGGAATTCCTATAAAGTTTTTGCTCAGTTCTTGGTCTTTGTTTTCATCATGAATAACAGCTACAGCATAGTTACCTGGTTTTAGGTTTTTAAAGGTGTAAATTTGTGATGTGGAATTAACCTTTTGAATGTTTCCGTGATATGCATATTTTTTATCTGGAAATTTAAAACCGTTATTGTAAATACCAAACAGTAAGTTCCCTTTTGTGTTTTTAAGATTGGTTACTTTTACCGATAAGTTTGAACCTTGCGAAAAAACAGAAAATGCAAATATTGAAAAAATAAGAATCAGCAGTTGTTTTTTAATTGTTTTCATCTTTACTTTCCTTCAATCCAGTCAGTTATTTGCTTGTCGAGCGGACTTGTTTTTGTGTACACAACACCGCATAAATGTCCCTGATTATCAATTAAATACTTCTGAAAATTCCACTTCACTTTCGAATCAGTAAACGCATTTTTTTTCTTGTTGGTAAGGAATTCATAAATTGGGTGTTTCTTTTTCCCTTTTACCGATATTTTTGCCATCATAGGAAAGGTTACTCCGTAATTTTTCTGACAAAAACTAGCAATTTCATTATTGCTCCCGGGTTCTTGCCAAAGAAAATTATTGGCAGGGAAACCAATTATTTCAAAGTCCTCATCTTTGTATTTTTCATAGAGCTTTTGCAATTCTGCATATTGTGGAGTGTACCCGCATTTTGAGGCGGTGTTTACTATCATGATTTTTTTACCTTTTAGTGTACTAAAATCAAAGGTGTTTCCATCAATATCTTCAGCTTTAAACTGGTAAATGCTTTGTTTTTCGTCCATTGCTTTTGTGTTATGCTTTTCAATTTTATTTTGCCCACTGCATGAATAAAATATTAAAAGACTTATTATTAGGTATATTAGTTCTTTATTTCTCACAAGATTTAATTTAAGCGTTTAAAAATTATTTACTCCTCGTATTTATTATTTATTAGGTGTTCAGGAGTTTGCTTTGCAAGGTTAATAATTAGTTTCCTATATCAGTCTCATCAAAGTGCTTTGTAATTTATACTGTAAACCAACTAATTCAATAATTGTTCATTTTCTGCCAATCTTTTTGCACCTTTTAAGATGGTATTTTTTGTAAAATTTTCCAGATTCGATAATTTTATAAAAATCATCTATATATTTTATTATCAGCTTTTTATCATTGATATTTAAATACTTAAACTCATTTACAATTGCTTTAAATTGCTTTTGTAAGTTAATAAATTTTTCAATTACAGATTCTAGCTCTTTTTCTGTTTTACATTCTCCCAAATATATTCTTTCGCGAACTGAACCTATACCAATCTCTTTATTTGGAACGGCATAACTAGCATTTACCAAGCCGCAATAATCAAAGTCATAAGGTATTGCATATATTTTGTGAGGCGATTTTTTTGGCCTAACGAGTTTTATGTTTTGTTGTGTTGGAATGGCCCAGTCGAAATTACCAATCATAAACTGAAACATGGCCAGTTCCATAATTTGCATCTGAAAAATACTTTTTTGGGTTAGCTGCTCATTTTTTTCAACTTTGGCATCTAACCTTTCTACCAATAATTGATGGGGTTCAATTACGAAAGCATAGCTTTGGCTTTTTTTGGGAGATTTAAAACCCGTATCAATAAGCGTTAAATTAATTAGCCTTACCTTAAAACTATAATTAGATAGAGTAGCATATAATTTATAGCACAAGTACTCTTTTAATACATATTTTTCGAAAGTTTTGCTTTGTTTACAATGCAGCACAAGTTTGGTTTTATAAAACATTGGCTGAATTTTGTTGCTATCAGGTTTAATTTGCTTAATGGCAATTGGAGGAAAAATGCAATTTTCTCTTCTGTTTTTACCTCGTGGCTTAATTTTTACTTTTTGGGTAATGGTAGTGTCCTCAATTTTGTAAGTAATTTCGGCCTGCTGGTAACTGCCTTCCATTTTTTTTCTTTTCAGCCTTTTAAAATCCGATTTTATTGAAATTTCTAAAGGTGTATTGCTAGAAAAAAGGTTCGTGTTAAAAAAAATTGTATCGGTTTGAGATTGTGCAAAGATTTTTGGGGAAACCTGAAATGCTGCTACTAAAAGAAAGAGGATAATCAATAAATGACCAGAATTTTTCCCTCTTACACTTATCATTACTAGCTTGTGTTTTACTATTGTTTTGTACAATTTTCAATTTCTTTTTCCAACAGTTTTTTATTAAAAGGTTTTGTGAAATAGCTTTCAATGAGTTGATTTTCAATAGCTTTATCTGCCTCGGTCGATTTAGCATATCCCGATAATACAATGCATGGGATTTGCCTGTTTGTTTTTTTAACTTGTCTTATAAATTCAAGGCCATTCATTCCGGGCATTTTCATGTCACTAATGATTAAATCAAAAGTATCGTCTTTTTGTAGAATGTGTAAGCCCTCTTCTCCTGATAAAGCTGTATGAATGTCGTATTTACCCAAAAATGTGAGTTTAAATAAATCAATATTAATTACTTCATCATCAACATATAATATTTTTATCATATCTACTGGTTTATGGGTAAGGTAATCAGGGCTTTAGTACCTTTATCAAGCTCCGAACTGTATTTAATTGTCCCTTTGTGCTCTTTAATAATTCTAAAAGCTATGGAAAGACCCAGACCTGTTCCTTTTCCTGGTTCTTTTGTAGTGAAAAACGGGTCGTAAATTTTAGACATATTTTCTTTTTTTATTCCTTTTCCGTTGTCTTTAATTGTTATTTGTACACGGTATCCATTCCCCGTTATTTTAGTTTTTATATAAATTTTTCCTTTTTCTTCGATGGCATGTATTGCATTTTGTAAAATATTTGTAAAAACATGGTGCAGTTCTCCTTTATTTGCACTTATCATAACTTTTTTAGAAACATAGTTTTTTTCAACCTCACAATGCCCCATCAGCTCACGCCTAAATACTAAGATGCTATTGTCCAATATTTTATGAATATCACATAAATCTGTCCTATTTTGGCTTAATCTGCTGAAATTATTCAATCCCCTGACTATTTTCGAAACCCTATTAACACCCTCCTGCATGTGCTTTAGCACCAGCTCAAGTTGTTCAAAATTTGCTGTTTCAGGATCAATAAGGTTGTTGAGGCTATAAATACCTGCTTGTATGTAATTTAGCGGATTATTAATTTCGTGCGAAACACCCGAAGTTAACAAACCCAATGAGGCCATTTTTTCGGATTGTACCAATTGAGTTTGCGTGTTTTTTAATTTATCCAGTGCATCCTTAAGTTCTTCTTTTTGCTTGATAATCAGCCTATTAAACTGTTTGAGCTCGTTGTTTGCTAATTTTAGTTTTTCATTGGCTGTTTGCAATTCATCTGTTCTTTCTATAACACGCTCTTCAAGCCTGTTTTTATATTTTTCAAGTTCAATTTCTGCAATTTTTCTTTCATTTATGTCTCTTACAATTGCTTGAACATAGGTTTTTCCCTTCAATTCTACAGCATTTAGGCTAACCTCTGCATAGAACAATCTTTTATTGTAAGTGCAGTGCATCCATTCAAACACTTTAATTTCCTTTTTTAATGCACTTTTAATTAGCTTTTTAGCTTTTTCTTTTGATGCTAAGCCATCAGGTTGAGAAAGGGGCGAGAAGTCATAGGGTGCAGAACCAATTATTTGTTCTTTTGTGCATTCAAACATTTTAAGGGTTTCCTGGTTGCAATCAATAAAAACATCCTGATCCATTATAAAAATAGCATCATTTGCATTATGGAACAAGGTTCTGTATTTTTCTTCATTTTCTTTTAATTGCAGCTCTATTTCTTTTTGTTTTGAAAAGTCTACAAAGGTGGTCAAATAGATATCTCCAATGGCCTCAAACCGAAATTCAATATCTTTATATGTTCCATCTTTGCATCTTACCAGTGCCTCAATAGGAATAAATTTTCCGGTTTTTTTGTAATCTTCAATCCTTTTAAACCACTGTTCGCTTACATTATTTCGATATTCTTCGTCAGGGTAGGCAAGTAAAAACCAATCATCTACTTTTGGGACATCACTATGTTCATAACCAAATAACTTTGTGAAATGTTTATTGTATTGATAAACCTCACCATTTTCATAATAAACCACTACTCCAACCGGTAAGGCATCAAGGACATCCTTGTTTTTAAAAATGCCTTTTCTTAACATACTAATTTCATTTTCCAGTTCTTTATATGTCGGTTTCATGTTTGGCATTACATACTGGTAGATTATTGTTAAAACAATTATTTTATTTAAAGCAAAAATAGATGCCTAATTTAAATTTTATCAACAGATAATGGTCTGGTGATTAAAAAATCTCTAATAGTTTTTGAAAAAGTATAGTTGTTACTATTACATTATTATTTTGACGTACAAATTTTTAGGGGATGATTTTCTAAAAAAATACGCTGTTTAACTCATTTAAAGTTATAAAATATTTGTTAAAATATTGTTTGGCTAACTTTAATTACAAAGTACTTTACTTTAGCTTAGTTAATTGGTAGGTGGATTTGTACTTCAGTACCCTTATTTTTATTCGATTTGAATTCAATTGTTCCCTGGTGTTTTTTTGCGATTTTGTAAACCAAAGATAGGCTCATGCCAGTGCCTTTTCCGCACTCTTTAGTGGTGAAAAGGGATCATGTATTTTGCCTAAATGCTTTTTTGAAATGTCTTTTCCATTATCCCAGGCAATTATTTGCAAAAATTTATTTTGTTTGATTAGTTTGTGCTAATTGTAATTTTTCCTTTATGTGTTATTGTTTGTAACGAATTTATACTAACAGCGGTTCGGTATAACAGTTGCAGACAGTTATCAATAACCTTGTGGATGGCACAAAGATTAATTTCTGACTTTCTGTGCTGACTAAATTGATTTAAAGCAGAAACAATTTTGCTAACTCTTTTATTCTTGCAGACCTCTTTTTGTATTTTCAATACCTTTTTTGCTAATGTTTTACAAATTATTGTATGCTAAAGATATGAAAGACTAGTGTTTACTAGAAAATAGTAAATCTAGGTTTGTTTATAAAATATGTAATAAAGGGTTAATGAAGTATTTGTCCGTTAATTTTTTAGCCTTTCTCTAACCAGTCAATTATTTCTGGATCAAAAGGACTTTTAGATGGCGGTATTGACTTGATCAAATGACCTTTTTCATTAATTAAGTATTTATGAAAATTCCACTTGGGTGTTGCATTTAAGTTGCCATTAAAGTCTTTGTTGCTTAAAAAATCAAATACCGGGTGAAGGTCTTCATTTTTCACATGCGTTTTTTGCATAATCGGAAAGGTTATTCCATACTTTTCTCTGTATTTTTTAGCAATTTGCTTGTTGGTTTTTACTTCTCTGTTGTAAAAATCGGATGAAGGAAAAGCAATTACACAAAACCCTGTGTTTTTGTATTTCTCGTATAGTTCTTGCAATTTTTTTAACTGCGGTGCATACATGCATTTTGAGGCAGTATTTACAATCAATATTTTTTGACCTTCGAGGCACGAAAATTCAAATTCATTTCCATCAATATCTGTGGCTTTAAATTGGTGAATAGAATTTGCTTCCGTCAACTCTTGTGCGGTGGCAAAAAATGGGAAAAACAAAAGAAAGAGTAATAATTGTTTCATACCAAAACCGTTTTTTTCAACCTTGCTCTTATACTCAACCTCTTTGTTCCCCAATTTCGCTAAATTTAGCTTTTGGAGCAAATTTTCGCACTATATTTTTCGTAATCATTATCCAAAACGGGCTAAGCAGCAGGGTGATGGAAATACTTGCAATTGATACTTGATAGGTAAATTCGCCTATTACATCTTGATAGTAAGCAGAAGCTGCAATAATAAAGCTAAGTTCGCCAATTTGTGCGAGCAGGGCACCACCATAAACACTGTTTCGCCAGTTTCGGCAAAAAAAGTTGAGCGTAAAAGTGTTGATGAGGTGATTGGTGAGGAATGCACTTAATACTAAAAGACTTATAATCAGTATGTTATCGGTCAGAAACTGAAGATTAATCAACATGCCTATGGATACAAAAAACATGGAAACAAAAGATACCCTGAATGCATGCAGGCTATCGTGAAACCATTCTTTGGTATCGGTTGCGTGAACAATTATTCCGGCAAAAAAGGCACCCAGTGCAGCTGATAAACCCAGAAATGCTGTTAAACTGGCAAAACCAAAACTGAAAAGAATGGCAATAAAAACCTGTAACTCATGGTCATTTTCCATCCATTTGCTAAATGGCAATTTAATTTTCCCTTTTTTTAGGATGATAATGAAAATGGCAATAATTAATAGTCCGCCAGTAGCCTGCAAAACTATTTCCTTTGTGGTTGGCACAGTTCCACCCAAAAGTTCTGTTATAATTAGCATAGGAACTATCAGCATATCTTGCATTAGCAAAATACTTATTACATTTTGGCCTATGGCAGTGTTAATTTCATTTTTACTTTCTAATAGCTTAATAACCACAGCTGAGCTACTTAACGAAATAACAAAGCCAACAACAATTACTTGCTGAATTTTCCAGTTAAAAAAATAGCCCAAAGCGTAAACAGCTAAAATTGAAGCTGCAATTTGAATGAGTGTACCAAATAAAGATGTTTTCCACAGTTTTACCAGGTCTGGCAATGAAATTTCCATTCCAATAAAAAACAGCAACAAAATTAAGCCAAGTTCGCCAAGTTCTTCTACCATTTTTATGTCCTTGATAAAGCCAATACCGTAAGGACCCAATAAAATACCCGTTATAATATATGCAACTATTAAGGGCTGTTGTAAGCGTTTTAATAATATACCAATAAAAACAACTACCGAGCCTACAAAAAGAAAGGATAAAATAGTATGGTTGAATTCGATGGCTAGTGGAAGCATATGGTTTTTTATTTTGGTGTAAAGGTATATAAAATCATTGGTCATCTGGAATGTAGAGACATGCAGGCGTGTGTCTCTACTATTCTGCAGGCACTAACTCATTAATCGTAATTTCCAGATCGGGATTATTCAGTACCTTAATAAACCCTTTTGAAATATTTCTAACAATAGTGCAGGTGTTTTCAATATCCAGGTTTTGGATTTCATCACTTATACGGTGGTAGTGTTCGTAGTTTTTAAAATCAAAGGTGCAAAAAGTGTGTGCCGGGATGTTTAAATTTTCATAAATAGGGTAATTATCTGAAAGCCTAAAAACATCAAAAAATCCCTCTTGATAGCTCACAACCTCCTCTGTTCCAATATATTTGTTGAATATTTGAAGCATATTTGAATACTTGTGTCCACTTAAGTATACTTTCCCGGGCTGATCGGTAACTTCACTTCCAATCATATCAATATTTACACCGCAGTATAAACCCTCCTGCTTTTCTTTTATTTTTTTCGAAAAATGTTCCGAGCCAGTAAGTCCAATTTCTTCGCCCGAAAAAAGAGCAACAATCACCGAACGCTTGTTTAACTTGTTGTTAACCAGTAATTTTGCTATATTCAAAACCGAGGATACACCGCTAGCATTGTCATTTGCCCCATTTCTAATACTGTCTTTTTTGCTCTTTATTTTTCCTACATGATCGTAATGGGCACTTAAAATCACTACTTCATTTTTTAGTGTTGAATCGCTACCTTCAATAAGGCCAACAATGTTGTACCCAATTTTGCCCCGCACTTCAAAGCTGTCTCTGTAAGTTTCAAAGTAAGGCTTAATTTTTAGATCATCCAGGTAGTTTTCAATAAATTGGGCAGCTATTTCAATTCCTGGTGTGCCAAAGCCTCTCCCCTCGTAATAATCAGATGAAAGTGTATCAATAATATCGATAATTTCTGCATTTGTAATCACAGTGTCCCTTATACCAGTAACTTGCGTTTGCTCTGATGATTTGCAGGTAATAAAGAATAAGGGAAAAATGATTATAATGGCTATTTTGTTCATGTAGTTTGTTTTTAATTTTTGGTAGTTTTTATAATCTTTCCTATCATTGTATCAATGTTAAAAGTTTTTCCCAATGCTTGTATGTTTTGTGCTTGTGTAATATAACTTTCTGTAAATAAAATGGTTAACAAATGTGTTTTTGTCATAATTTATAATTTTTAGGGTCTAATAATGATAAAGATATTAATTAATTTTTCAGATCAGGTTAATTTGCTTTGATTTTAGCTTTGAATTAGGGTGCTTAAAGTCAGAAGAATTTTAGTACTTTCAACACTTTTCTACCACTTCCATAGCTGGTGACTCCATCCTCGAATTTTCGGCAATTTTAAAATCTATTGGTACAGTACAGATGAATCATTATCAAAATGTTATAACGTATGCTAATTTTTAGTATATTAGTATAGTTTCAGTCATTGTTAATCTCTTCTATGGCTATGGGGACAGCAGTAATTTGGATATAAAATAAATGAATCGATTAATTTTAATTAATATTTTTATTGTATTGTTTGGATTTATTGGCAAAAGCCAGTATCTCGAAATGAAATTTATTGATGTACTTAACCGAAAGAACTTAACCAGTAGTTATGTAACCAGTATTGCCCAGGATTCAAGTGATTTTATCTGGGTTGGCACCAATGATGGGCTAAACAGGTTTGATGGGTATCAAACAAAATACTATTTACACATTACAGGGGATAGCACTAGTTTAGTCAACAATAATGTTTCTGTATTATTTGTTGATGGAAAGGAGCGCTTGTGGGTAGGTACAGGAAATGGTTTATGTTTGTACGATAAATTTATGGATAGTTTTATTCAAATGGGGCAAGAGCAAAGCCCAAATGGGTTGTTTTTTTTTGGAATAACACAAATAAAAAGTGGCCCCGGAAACAAGGTTTATGTTTCATCTGGCAATGTAATTCATGTATTTGATGAGTCAAAAGGGACTTTTAATGAATATCTTAGAGTTCCGAAAGGAGAAATATGCAATTTTGTTTTTGATAAAAACAATTCAGTTTGGATTGGAGTGCAGGATATTGGTTTGTACAATTATTCGAGTAAACAAAAATTGGTGAAGTTTTATGATGCAACCAACGGAGCCAATGAATTATCAAATACTAAACTTCGAGATTTAGAAATAAGAGGAGATAGTTTGTGGATTGCAACTTATGGTGGCGGGATAAATGTGTTAAATATCCAAAATGGACAATTTACCTACCTTGATGCAGGAGAGAGTAAATATAGCAAATTTGTTACTGATTTATATATCGATAATGATGGGCGAATTTGGAGTGTTGACATAACAGGCTTAAAATATTACGATAATAGGAACAAAAAATTCTATTCTTACTATTATTCTGCAACAGATAAGTTTACATTAAAGAAAACGGTAAAAAGTATTTATCAGGATAAACAAGGAAATTACTGGACAATGCACTTTCCTGGGGGTGTTGGCTTAAGAGTCCTACCACGTGGTTTTAGTAGTTTTTCTGTTGCACAACGGGATTCATGGAAGTTATCAGCCATAGGTGTTTCGGCTATTGGTTCTGATAGTGTTGGCAATTTTTGGTTTGGCTTTGCATCGGTCGGAATTAATGTATTAAATTGGCAAAAGGGTGAAGTTATTGCCTATTTTAACGACATTAACAACCCTTATGGTTTTAGCAACGGTACAGTTCATTCCATTTTTAAGGATAGCCAGGGAACTATGTGGGTTGGTATTTATAATGCTGGTCTACTGAGATTTAATGCAGAATTGGGACAATTTGAGACTTATGTTAACGATCCTGAAGATTCAACATCAATTGCCGGAAACGATGTAAGAGGAATAGCTGAAGATAAAGAGGGTAATTTATGGCTTGTATTGCATGGAAAAGGAGTTGGTAAGTTTGATACAGCAACCGAAAAATTTTCGCAATATGCAGTAAAAAACTATGGATTGGCAAATGACTGGACAATGGACTTGCTGTTTGATGATGATGAAAATTTGTGGGTAGCCTCTTCATGGGGCTTATCAAAACTAAAAAAAGGAGCCAAAGCTTTCGAAAATTATTTAAAAACTGAAGGGGATGGCAATACTATCAGCAGCAACAGGGTAATTTGCCTGCACAAAGATAAGCTAGGAAATATCTGGGTTGGTACATCTGATGGTTTAGACAAATACAACCCCGAAACAAATGATTTTACACAGATAAAATCACCCTACAAAAATATATTTATTGCGGGAATAGAGCATGATTCAAGTAACAGACTTTGGATAAGCACCTTATCTGGGTTGAAACTATTCAATCCTAAAACAAAAACATGGTTTAATTTTACTGAATCCGATGGACTTATTTCTGAAGAGTTCTATGTTAATTCTGTTTATGCAATTGATGAAAATTATTTAATGTTTGGAGGAACCCAGGGAGTTGATGTTGTGGTTCCTGATAAGCTATATTTGAATAAAAAAGAGCCCAGAGTTGTTTTAACCGATTTTAAACTTTTTTACAAAAGTGTTACCGAATATGGTGAAAATTCTCCCTTAAAAACAAACATTACTTATGCCAAAGAAATAGTTCTGGATTATTATCAAAACATCATTGAATTTGACTTTGTTGCCTTAAATATGATTCAATCTTTTAAAAACCAATATGCTTATCAAATGGTTGGTTTTGATAAAGACTGGGTTTATTCAGGTACCAACAACAAAGCAACTTATACAAACCTAAATCCTGGCAAATACACCTTTAAAGTAAAAGCTTGCAACAACGATCAAATATGGAATACCCAGGGAATTTCCATTGAGGTTATTGTTAATCCACCTTGGTGGAAAACCTGGTGGGCAATTACTATATTTATTATATCGTTTATTTTTGCAGTTTCAGGAATCTATCTTTTACGAATAAAAGCTTTGCAAAGGCAGAAAAATTTGCTAGAAGAGCAAGTTGAAAATAAAACACGGGAATTAAACCAAAAAAATGCCGATTTGGAAAAACAGGCTGTGCATTTAAATGAATCTAATATTATGTTGGAAGAAACACAACAACTATTAGAGGAGCAATCAGGAGAGCTTATAAACCAAGCAAATAACCTTGAAAAAATAGTAAGGGAACTCGAAAAATCAAATGCTTCGAAAAACAGGCTTTTTTCCATTATTTCACACGATTTACGTTCGCCATTTAATAGTATTTTAGGTTTTTTAAATATTCTTTATACTAAATTTGCCGATTTAGATGAGGAGGAAAGACTAAAAATGCTTGATGTGGTAAACCGGTCTTCGAAAAATGTTTTTAGCCTATTGGAAAATTTGCTTACCTGGGCCAAAACACAAATTAATGAAATTACTTTTAACCCAAAATCATTTGAAATAGATAGTTTGCTTGAAAATATTTTATCGGTATTCACACCCCAGCTCGAAAATAAAAATATTGGGCTACAAACCAATTTTAAAAAAAATGTTTATGTGTATGCCGATGAAGATATGATGAAGGTTGTATTTAGAAATCTTATTAGTAATGCCATTAAGTTTACGGGTGAAAATGGTACTATTTCTATTGAATCAAACATAATTAGCAATAGCCATGCACAAATAAGTGTTAAAGATTCAGGTGCAGGGATGAATGAGGAAGTTTTAAATGGGTTATTTGAAATATCAAAACAAAAACTAAGAAAAGGGACTCAGGGTGAATCAGGTTCTGGTTTGGGTTTGATTTTATGCAAAGAGTTTGTAGCTATAAATAATGCAACCATTAGTATAGAAAGTGAAGTTGGTATTGGAAGTACTTTTTACATTACTCTTCCTCTTGCTTCCGAATAAAACACTCTATCATTATCAAGAACTCTACCTTTAGGTTTTTCAAAACTCCTTTGTAATTTATTTTTCTTCTTCGTTTAAGTTCACAAACTTCTCTGTTCCTTCAATTCTTCCAAGTTCGGTTCCATTGGGCATTTTAAGATAGGGGATGATAGCCGGGTCGTGGTTGGCAATGGCATTTACCCCAAAAATTTTGCTATTATCAGGGTCGTCAGCATAGTTTTGGTCTTCGGTGCCTGAAAGAAAACGCCAGCCACTGTCTTCATCATCTTGTGGATCTTCGCGGTACATAAAGCCTACAAGCATTCCCTCAACCGTAATTTTATTAGAACAAATGCTATAGCCCATTCCATGAACCAGGTCCTTTATATTATTTTCTTTTATAACAAAATCCATGTGATAATTAATTGAAAATTAAATGGCCGCTAAGATAAATATTATATTCATTAGTCAGATGCTAATACTTAATTTCACATGAGCATAGGGGTTCTTAAAAACAAGGTTGTCTTATTAAAAATCAATACAACACGCTGGTTGTCAGATTATTAAGAGGTGCTAAATTTTAGCAAAATCAAAAAATCAATTAGTAGATTATATCCAAATTAAAGAATCAATAGGTGTAAAATTAGTTATAGATTTTAAAAATGCACCATTATTAATAACCATAAAACAAATTACATTATGAGAACAAAAACGTTATTCGTATTAGTGGCAGTTGCAAGTATTTTTTTATCCAGCTGTGCAAAAATAGTTTACTTTAACCAAGATATTAAAGGAAAATTAGCATCGGCTAATATTCAGCCAACCGATTTGCAGTTTTATACCGATGAGAAAATTGTTTTGCGTAAAGATTTTCATAATTCAGATACCAAAATTGAATCTGGAAAAGTAAAGTTTGAAAATGGGCAAAAAATTGAATTCCTGATTTTTAAGGCCAAAACACCAGGTATTTGCAAAAGCTATACCGATGATGAACTAAAAATTGCCTTTGAGGAAGGTGATGGTAAAGTTTTGACATTTAAAAAGTTGAAGAATGGCGGAAAAGTTGGTCAGTATCAATTGGTTGTGCCACAGCCTAATAGCAATGAAAATATAATTTATGGAGGTTTTAATTACACCCTGCATGAACATGGCCGCACAGCTAAGCTTAAAATTGCAAAAAGCAACCTCGACAACGTTACGGTAAAAAAGAACAGGGTGAAAGGGTTACGCGTGAGCAAGTGATTTTTGAACGAAAAATTTATTATCAGGCAGCGGTTTAGCTGCCTTTTTTATTTTGGTGCCTGATAGTGTTTTCTACAGCTGTATATTTAGTATGTTTGTACTATGGAAAATGCGAAAGAGCGGGTTGCAAAATCATTTTTAAAATGGGCGGGTGGAAAAACACAACTTTTACCTGAAATTGAAAAACGCATGCCTTTTTCAAAAAATGAAAGCTTTACCTACATTGAACCTTTTGTTGGAAGCGGCGCAGTGCTGTTTTGGATGATAAATACCTACCCCAAAATTTCTAAAATTGTAATTAATGATGTTAATGCTGATTTAGTGAATGTTTACAGACAAATTGTGGCAAATGTTGAACCATTAATTGTGTTATTAGAAAAATGGCAGGCCACTTACCATAAATTTGACAATGATGAGGTGAGTAAAAAAGAATATTATTATGAAAAAAGGGATTTATTCAATGCAAGAAAATCAGATGAAATTATACAGGCCGCTTTACTTATTTTCTTAAACCGCACCTGTTTTAATGGTCTTTATAGAGTTAATAAAAACAACAAGTTTAATGTACCCATTGGAAGTTACAAAAAGCCTATGATTGCTAATATAGAGAACTTGCGAAGTGTATCCTTAAACATGCAGAACGTAGTGATTCGTAGTGTTGATTTTGAGCAGATTTTGGAGGATATTACAAAAAATACCTTCATTTATTTTGATCCACCCTACAAACCATTAAATCTTACTTCAAGTTTTAATTCATATTCAAAATTTGATTTCGATGATAATGAACAAATTAGGCTGAAATATTTTTGTGATAAATTGAATAAAAATGGCTGTAAATGGCTGTTGAGCAATTCCGATCCTGTTGATGAAAGTGGCAATCATTTTTTCGATGATCTTTATAGTGAATATCAAATTGAAAGAGTTCAGGCAGCAAGAAATATAAACTCTAAGGGTTATAAAAGAGGGAAATTAAATGAGGTATTAATAAGGAATTATTAATGGAACAGTTAGTTGCAATTTTGAATGAAGACTGTAAAATCATTTTTGGTCCTGGCAAATTTGATAATTGGTGTGTTTACGTTCTAACTGGTGAAAAAAAATATGCACCTAAAGACATCGATTATTTGACTGAGATAAAACTACTCACAAAAAAATACGCGGCGGATAAACTTTACAGCGCAATATTAGCAGTCTACAACCACACCTATAGCCAAGTTGATAATAAAGTGATTGAGCTAATTGAGCACATTGTAGAATCTTTTTTCTCAATAGACCAGTTTGCGATTAAAAAATGCCTGGTAATAATTTATGCCGGAATGATTGCTGAAAACAACAAAGCAAAGACCAAGCTAGGAAAACGCATAAAATTATTGGCCATTCATCAGCTTTTAAAACAAAATTTTACCCCTAATGCAGCGGCCAATTTTAGTAAAAGAAAAACCTGGAAAGAACTGGATAAAATAATGAATGATTTAGGGGTTTAATTGCAATCCGTAAAAAGTTTTTCATGAGTCCGATCGAGCAATTTAATGACATAATCATTTCATCCATAAAATAAACCTGAAAAATATCAGTAAAATACTTACACTTTTTGTTATCCTGGCATCTTTCTGCATACCAGCCAGACGGCTAAACAAATGACAGTGACCAATGACTCCTTTGGAAACCTGACACTTTACATAACGCTTATGTTTTTGTGTGAGTCGTAAGTGTTGATATACAGTGAATTAACGGCCAGTAACCAGTTACTTGTTAGCAATTTCAAAGTGAGTCTACCAAGGCACTGTTTGCAGGCAGTCAGCGCCATCAATTACAACATCCAATTCTGTTTAAGTAAAAAATAATCCATTTTATCGCCAAAAATATGCACTTGGGCGAATAAATAGTGCCTAAAAGTAGAAAATCTACCACCTTTGTAGAGTAAAACATCAATTTTAGCCCTAATTGAACAATTAGTTACATTTATTAGTTTTAAAAAGGAAGATTGTTTTACATATCACAGAAAAAAAATGATAAAGATGATAATTCAGATTACTGCAGGAGTTTTAGTTTTATTTATAATTGGTGTAATTGTTTTTATAAAAACAGCTCCACAATTTGGTGCCAGAGCTGAAGGTGAAAGAATGGAGCAAATCCTGTCTTCACCCAATTATCGCGATGGTAAGTTCCAGAATTTAGTGCCAACACAAATGAGTGGCGAAAATACCTCAATGTTTGGTAATATGATAAAGTTTATAAAAGGTGGAGAAAACCGTGAACCAAATGCACCTTTGCAAACTGCTAAATTTGATAAAAACACATTTTTAAATAGCAATACCCAAATTAGTTACACTTGGTTTGGGCATTCAACAGTATTAATTAATATTAATGGCAAGATTATTTTAACCGATCCTGTGTTTAGCAAAGCAGCCTCACCCGTTTCATTTTTTGGGGCTAAACGTTTTAAGTATACCAACCAATTTAAAGTTGAACAGTTGCCTGATTTGGATGCTGTTTTAATTTCACATGATCATTATGATCATCTGGATTATAAAACGATTTTAAAGTTAAAAGATAAGGTGAAACTTTTTTATGTACCATTAGGAGTAGGTGCCCACTTGAAGCATTGGGGCGTAGATGAAGGAAAAATTGTTGAGCTTGACTGGTGGGATGAAATTGAATTTGATCAATACCTGAAATTTATAGCCACTCCAAGCCGTCATTTTTCTGGTCGTGCGGGGGTTGATAAAGATTGCACGCTGTGGTGTTCGTGGGTAATAAAAACAGATACTTCAAGTATTTATTTTTCTGGCGATTCGGGCTACGAAAAGCATTTTAAGCAAATAGGTGAAAAATACGGACCATTTGATTTAACAATGGTGGAGTGTGGTCAGTATAACGAAGGATGGCCCTACATACACATGATGCCCGAACAATCGGTACAAGCCCATATTGATTTAAATGGAAAAGTAATGATGCCTATTCACTGGGGCAAGTTTAATTTGAGCCTTCACTCCTGGACAGAACCAATTGAAAGGGCAAGCAAAGAGGCTCAACGACTTGGTGTTGAATTAATAAGCCCTTTGCCAGGTGAAATTGTTGAGATAAAAACAAATGCCGAAAAAGAATACTGGTGGCGTAAGCAACAGGAATTAAAAAAAGCAATGTAAGAACTAAGATAAAAAACAGAAGTGAAATTTTTGTTCTAGTACTTCAGGTTTTTGAGTTTAGATTTTTTCATAATAAGGTTTTGGTTAGTAATTGGCGCAGGTTTAGGCTTGCGCCATTTTTATTTGAAAACTATGTTTTAATTTGGTAACTTACAACTTTGTAATACCAATTGCATTTATATTTTAGTCCAAAAAGCAAAATATAAATTGCAATGGTAATTGCCGATGCTACTTGAAAATAGTTGAATGAGGCTTTGCCGAAATTGGACTATTTTGAAAGTAAAATTGGTATTAATCCTGTTTTTATGAAGGAAAAGTATCATAAAATAGTAGTGGTAATACTTTGCATTGCTAGCTGTTTTTTGTTTGTAATGCCTTCATATTCAATTGATTCTGTGTATACAGAAAAACATATCCTTGTTTTACACAGTTATCATCAAGGGCTTGAATGGACAGACAATATTACCGAAGGAATTCAAAGTGTTTTAAAATCACAAAAAGACATAAATATCGTTTTTGATTACCTCGATTTTAAGCGCAATTACAACAAAGAACATTATAACGCCTTACTTAACCTTTATCAAAAAAAAGCCAAACAAATTCCGTATTCTGCAATAATTGTCAGTGATAATTTTGCTTTTGATTTTATGAAAGAACATTCAAAAGAATACTATCCTGGCGTACCTGTTTTTTATTGTGGGGTGAATAATCTAGAAAAAGGAGCTTTAAAAGATTATCCTAATTTTTATGGTATTCGCGAAAGTATTGATTACGAGGGTACATTAAATGTTATCCTAGAAATTTTCCCAAAAAGAAAAAACATATTGGTTGTTTGCGATAATAGTTTAACAGGTAGAGCAGTTCAAGCTGAATTAAAAACAATAGTTCCTAAATATAAAGGAAAACTAAATTTTCAGTATATTCCTGATATAAGTCTTGAAGAATTAAAAAACAAGGTGAGTAAATTACAGTCAGATTTTGCCATTTATTTATTGGTTTTCAATCGCGATAAAAATGGGCTTTATATTTCTTACAGAAATGGGCTAAAACATCTAAAGTCTGTAAGTAAGGTTCCAATATTTGGTTCGTGGGATTTTTATATGAACAACGGACTTTTTGGCGGAAAAATAACACAGGGTTTTGATCAGGGGCAATATGTTGGTAGGTTGGCTAAAATGTACCTCAATGGTGATAGTTTTGATACCATTCCACAAATTAGAAGCTCCATAAATAAGTACATCTTTAACTATGATGAACTTCAAAAGTTTGGGGTTAATGAAGATATTTTACCAAAGGGGAGTAGGATATTAAATAAACCTAATGAAAAGGAGCAACTTATAAAGGTGTTTTTTATAACAACAACTTTGCTGGCGGTAATTCTACTATTTTTAATTACACGCTTGCAGGTAAAACGAAAAAGGGCAATTCATCTAGAAAAAATCATTCAGGAAAGAACTCTGGAATTAACAAATGCCAATAGTGAATTGAAAAGTGTAATTGAAAAGAAGGATAAGTTTTTTTCGATCTTAGCCCATGATTTAAAAAATAAAATTGGCGGTATATTTACGTTTACCAAGTTACTTGAAAAGCCGTTGGATGATTTTTCATCTGCCCAATTAAATAAAATTTATGCCAAGCTTTCAAATTCTGCCCGAACTACCTACAACCTTCTTGAGGATCTTCTTTTTTGGGGATTAAGACAGTTTAATAAAGAACTATTTATTGAACATAAAGATTTCAATATCAGTGATTTGCTTGCTGAAATTATTGATGACTTTGTGGTTAATCAAAACAATGTTTCAATTGAATCAGATTTTGAATCGGATCTTTTGGTGCACTCTGACTATGATATTAGCAAATTTATTTTCCGGAACTTAGTGCAAAATGCGGTTAAATTCTGTCGTAAAGGTGGATTAGTAAAAGTAATAACTAATAAACAACAAGGTAAACCAAAAGTACAGGTGATTGATAACGGAATTGGAATGACGGGTGAGGTAATAAAAAGCATTTTTGATAAAAAACCAATTTTAAAAAAAGGAACCAATGGAGAAATTGGCACAGGTTTAGGTTTACCCACTGTAATTGACTTTATTGAACTGCTTGGTGCCAAAATTAAAATTGAAAGTGAAGAAGGAAAAGGGTCAGTGTTTGAGATAATATTTTACTGATTTACTTTTACTTGGCTATTTTTTAATGTTGCCTGCTTTAAGAGTTTATTGTTTAGCCTATTTACCTGCAAAATCATCTAATAAGGAACACCTTATTTGCTTAAAAGTAGTTGTTTCTTTATAATTTGCATAAAGCTGTTTTAATGATTCATGGCTAAATTTTTCATCAAAATTATTCCTTTCACTTTGCTCTTCTCTCCACTGGTATTGGTTGTATTCGCAGCAGTGTTTCATAAAATAAATCATGGCAAGTTGCTCTTTGTTTTTTGCAAAACCCAATGCTTTGTTGTAATATTTTAAGGCAATTGAACATTTGTAAAAACTATTTTCAAAATTATCGGCAGTTTTAAGAAGTTTATTAAAAAGGATGTCGTACCGAAAAGAAAAAGAATATCCATTTGGGTTCGAAGTCCAGATATAGCTAAGCATCATCCACGAATTGCCCCAGTACGAAGCATTGTAAAAGAAATTGCCTATTTTTATATAGTTTGCAACAGTCTTTGAAGGATTACTTGTAGCTTCCTTTTCAAGGGCAACTAACTCTTTGATAATAAGCGCCTTGTTGAACTTGAATGGAAGTGTATCTGTCTTAAAATAATTAGTAATAAACGGGTTCTCATCTAAATAGGTAGAGAATTCATAGTTGTTTTTCCAATAATCTATCGGAATACCCGAAAATGCATTGTTTGTGGCTTTTAAATCTCCCATTCTCAAGGCAATAGTCCCTTTTAAATCCAATAAGGCATTTTTTGTTGCCAAATTTTGCTTACAGAGATATTGTTCAAATTTATTTTTCTTTCTTTTTTCAATTAGATTAATAAGTTGGTTCATATCAGCAACTGAGGCATAACGATCGAAAAAAGCAATTTTCCAATAATAATTTTGGTCGTGCCATTTTTCTATCGACCAGTGGTTATGGCCAAAATCTTCATAAGCATCTTTGTACCTTTCTGCTTTTAGTTTCAGTAAGCCTGCAAAAGGAATATTATTTTCTTTTACAAAAGCTTTGCTAACTATTGTGGCCAGCGAATAGAGCGGTTTGCCGTAAACATGGTTTAGTTGGGTTATTTTTTCCAGTTCTGTTAGTGTTTGGGCCAGTTTGGTCTGTACTTTCTGGTCAGTCAACTTGTTTTCGAATGCATAAAATAAGGACAATTCAATGTTTTTTTGAATATGGATCACCCTTGGTGCATTTTTGCTAATTGAGTTAAATAAAGTAATTGCACTATTGTTTTCGCGGGCAATAAGGTGTAAATGAGCTCTTGCCAGTTTTATATAATCTGCAATTTGCGGATCGAAAACCTTGTAATTAATTCGAATCCAGTTGTTTATCTCTTTTAGATAGTTCAGATCTTTTGCTCTGTTTTTTTCTTTAATTTTTTCATAATTGTCCTCCCATTCATTGAAATCTTCATCGGAATGCAAGCTGGGGGAATGGCTGGTAAGTTCAGGCGTAAAAATCCAGTCTTCCAGTTTATTTATTTCGCGCATAATTAAAATCGGTATGGAAGGGTGATGAGGTGCATTTTTTACAACCAGTTTTATCTCTTTAAAAGCTGGTCCCGGGTTTTTTATAGCCATTATTGCCCAAATACCGGCAATTTCCTCCTTGTTTTTGGCAAGTTTTAAGGTTTCGTTCAAAAGGTCTTTACTGAAGAAGCGGTATGCCCTTACCCTTTTTTCTTCTCCCAAGTTAAATATCTTGCTAAAAAGATAATTGGCTTCCACTTTTTTGCCAACAGCATTTAGTGCTTCGGCTTTGTGCAGCAACGACCAGGTTTTTAAAACACTCATGTTTTCCGAATCCTTAAAATAGTTGTTGAAAGTTTCAATGCATTTTTCGTTTTGGTCGGTTTGGCGGTACAGTCTAATCAAGTGGTAAGCATATCTTTCCTGCAGATTTTTATTTTTGCTATTCAGCAGTTTAGATTTAGCAGTTTGAATCAATTCATGGCTGATGGTTCCTATTTCATAACCATATTTTTCTTTCCACGGATCACCAATGTATTGATTGTTAAACTCATTTTTTTTTGCAAATGCAAAATATTCAAGCCATTGCTTGTTCTCTGGTTTTGTTAATAATTCAATAAAAGTGTTTCCTTCAAAGGCTTCATTTAAGGTTTTATGTTGGTAAGCCAACATAAACAGGTCTGGCTTAACTTTGTAAAGAAGGGTAAAGGCATCTTCAAGTCTGCACTTTCCGTTAAGAAGTTTTTGCCATTCTTCAATGTTTTTATAGCGATCGGTGTTGTTAATTGCTGGGATAAAGCTATTAAGTAATTTGGGTGTGTAGTAGAACGATCGATATCCTAACAATTCACTTATTTCAGCCCTGAATGCAGAAATCCGGTAACTTTCTTCATCCTCGTACCATCCGCATGAATAGACTGTGTTTGTAAAGTAATTACCTGATAATAAGATTATTATAATAATTTTCAATGTTTTCATATCCATAGTTTTTTATGTAGGTAGTATCCCAGGAGAAGAAGGAAATTGTACTTTTGCTATTATGCAATTTTTCTTCGTTTAATAGCTCTATCAGCTTTTCCATGTCATTTTTTGAGAAACTTTCCAACCTTATTTCATCACCATACCTGATGTAGGTGTTTTCAAGAACAGTATCTGTTTTAAAAAAGTAATGATTTTGCTTTATTTTTTTAAACAAGAAAGTATCTTGTTTTACTATTTGGGGATTCAAATCGCGGATAATGCCTTTAAATTTTCTGTTACGGAACAATATTGCCCAATTATATAAAGGCAGAGCAATATCCACAGGCAAATCATAACTCTGATTTTTGATATAAGGTTGAATGGACTCAAAATTTGCCAGCGAATTTTCAATGTTGTATTCCTTGGGGTTTCCGGTGCTGTAACACATTAGCATTACTCTGTCAGCTGGCGGAATACCAGCTTTTTCCTGGTATTTTAATTGCCAAAGTCGCAGTGTAACAGAAATTTCCTTTTCAGGAATACTTTTTTTTAATTCATTTAAAAAATAGAAGTAATTTTCTTTTGAGTTTGGAGTCCAGTCGCAGTCAATTTGTATTTCTTTAACTGGCGGCAATGTAATTGAATCATAATCATTTGTTTGATTGTATGAATAATACGAAGAGAAATCCTTCTCAATTTTTTTTATTTTGCTGGTGATTCTTGAGGCGAGCAGTTTTAGCTGTTGATTCGTCGACTTTAACATCACTGTGTTGGTAATAAATATGCAAGGCACATAATTTTTAGGGTAAACCTGCCCGTAATCAATATTTAATTCAGCAACAGGAATGGCTTCCTGCCTGATTGTGCTCCAGTCAATATCAAAAAAACGAACATAAAATTTATTGATAGCAAGCTTGTTAACAATATCCTGTTCTTGTTTATTGAATTGGTAAGTGGTTTTCCAATAATAAAAAGCTCTGGAGTTATTTTCTATAGCAGTATTGCAAATCGAAGATAAAAACAAGCAAAAAATAATCAGGTATTTATGCATACGTAATTGTGTTAGCAGTATTTTATGCTAAAATAGTGATTTTTGTGGAGAAAGATGGTAAGAAATTAATTTGATTTCACCTCATTAAACTCAATACTGAGTTTTTTAAAAATACAAATTCTTTCAGAAAGGATGGATAAAGGTGGCGCTTTAAGTGATTGTTAATCAGCTTGTTGTGTTGATATTGATTTTGTTGAACTACTTGCTGCTGAGATTATTTCGTTCTTTTCGTTTTTTTTACGGTAACCTGAAAAATATGCAGTAAGGGGTTTTCTTTTAGTTTTGTAAGTGTGCTTGCTTTTACAAATTCATAAGAGGTCAGTTTACTCACAAAATTGTTGACTTCAGTTAAGTCAGTATCAGCATTAAACAGAGCATCTACTTTGTCCTCAAAACTACTTATGCTGTCATCAAATTCACCAGTGATATAAAATACCAGGCTTACATTTATTGGACTAATGCCATACTTAATTTCAATTTTATTGTGGTTAATTCTAAGCTCTTTGAAATAGTCCTCTAGCTTTTCTTTGTTTTGCAATAAAAAGTCTTTTATTATCATTTGTTTGGCCTTATTAATCAAATTCGAAAATACAATTTTATTTTAATAAATAGAATCACTTTTTTCACAGGTTGAAGAGAGGTAGAAAGCTGTAAAAAGCATATACAAAATGAAGTTGAATGCAATAAATGCTAAATTGCCATTTTGTTTTCTTTGCAATTATTTTAAAAATTCAAGGTTTTTTAATGTCTACTGTAGCAATTAATGAAATTCGTGAATTTTGATCATCAATTTTTTCTAAGTTGTAGAGGATTTTATTTTTTGAAAGTTTAACAATGGAAATTAATCCTAATCCTCGAATTCTTTCAAAAAGAATATTTTTAGGTAAATCTTTGCCTGATGCTTTATCTCTATACAATTGCTTAATCTTTTTAGAGTCATTAGAAATTTTGTTCAACTCAATTAGTTTTGCATCAAATGAATATGTTTTATTCGTATGTAGAATGTTTTTGGTTAATAGATAACACTTATTCTCTGTAATTTTTGATTTAAAACTTGCAATTCTTTCTAAATCAAATAAACCATGATTACGTAAATTTTGTAGCATTTCAACTGTTGTATGATAAACCCTTCTTTGTGAAGATCTATGATCATATTTTTCATTAACCAGAATCTCTATTTGATCAACTAATTTTTTTATTGTTTTAAAATCCATTTTTCCTGAATAACAGATATCTGGATTATTTTCAATTATTTCTATGGCTTTATTAAATTCCTCTTCCATTTGTAATTTAAAATTCTTCATTTTTAATTAAAGAACCAGCAACCCATTTTCCCTCAATACATCAAAAACCTTGCTGTGCCATAGCAACCTAAAATCTTCATCGAAAATGCTTTGAAAATTTTCGGCCATTTGCTGGTAGCTAACTTTTTCAATGTTTTTTAAACTTACCGTTATTAGATAATCTGTCAACCAAAGTGCTTTTTCCTTTTCCAACTTTATTAAAAACTCATCAGTTTTGTTTACAAAGCGGAGTTCTGCCATTTCAAGCAGCTTTCCTTTTTTCTTTTTATCAAAGTAACTAATTGATGGTTGATTTCCGAGCCAAATTATTCGATTTCCTGCATTTATGCTATTGTTTGTTTGTTGGTTGATGGCTGATTCAATTAAGTGCGGAGAATGGCTTGTTTTTGGTGTTTTAAATTCAAACCAATCCTGTAATGGAAAATCAAAACCTACTCCGTGCATAAAATTGAAGAGGGATTTCTTTAAACCTGCTGAAAATTTCCCATGATTACATCCTTTTAAGTCATTGAACTCCAGGTCATTATTTGCGAAACTCCCAATTTCTTCTGTGACCAATTGAGTGTGGTATTTTGTGGGTTGGGTTCCTACAGGGCTGTGCGCTGTCATGGCAAATCGATGCCAAAAACCTGACTGCACAATACCTTGCTCAAATAATTGCCTGACTACTTCCAGTGAATCGATGGTTTCTTGTTCTGTTTGGGTTGGAAATCCGTACATCAGGTAAGCGTGTACCATAATTCCGGCTTGCGTAAAGTTGTCAGTTACCCTTGCCACCTGTTTTATCGTAACTCCTTTGTTAATGATTTTCAATAATCTATCTGATGCTACTTCAAGTCCTCCTGAAATAGCTATGCAACCCGATGCCGCCATTAATCTACATAGGTCATAGGTGTACTTTTTCTCAAAGCGAATGTTGGCCCACCAGGTAATAGAGATGTTTCTTCGCAGCAGTTCCAGTGCCAATTCTCTCAATAAAGCGGGCGGTGCAGCTTCATCCACAAAATGAAAACCTGTTTGTCCGGTTTGTTTGACAATTTCTTCAATCCTGTCACAAATAAGCGAAGCTTTATTGGGCTCGTATCGGCCAATGTAGTCCAAAGTGGTATCGCAAAAACTGCATTGGGCCCAATAACACCCATGTGCCAGGGTGAGTTTATTCCACCTTCCATCGCTCCATAAGCGGTGCATGGGATTAATAATTTCAATGACTGAAATGTATAAATCAAGTAGTAAATCGGTATAATCTGGAGTTCCAACTAGTTGCTGGGAAAAATCTTTGGCTAGAGAATTATCAAAATATGTTATGTTACCGTTATTGTAAAAGTAGGTGCGTTTTAAACCTTCTTTTTCGCAAAAACCTTCAACAAATTTAATGATTTGCAAAAGCGGAAGCTCTCCATCATCCAAACAAACAAAATCAACAAACTCAAATACTCTGGGCTCTGCCAGCGAGCGCAACTCGGTATTGGCAAAACCTCCACCAAACACCACCTTTATTTCAGGGTGGTGTTTTTTCGCCCATTGCCCACATTTAAAAGCACTGTATAGGTTGCCAGGGAAAGGTACAGAAAGAGCTAAAATATTGGGTTGTTGTTTTTCAATTTTTTGCTTCAATAAGTCAAGCAATATGTTGTCAATGAAGGTGTTATCTTTGTTAAGTTCGTCGTAAATTTCATCAAATGAGTTGGCTGAGCGCCCAAGTCTTTCAGCATATCGGCTAAAGCCAAAATGAGGATCAATACATTCGGTAATAAAATCGCCAATATCTTCTAAATAAAGGGTGGCCAAATGCTTTGCCTTGTCCTGAATGCCCATGGTGCCAAAAGCCCATTCCAAATCATCAAGCTGCTCAAAGCGGGAGGCTTCGGGCAAATAGCTATTTTCACAAATACGATAAGCCAGGCTTGGGTTTTTGCCCTGTAAAAAAGTAATGACAGCATCAATGGTTTGGATATAATCGTCTTTTAGCTGAAATATCCGTTTGGAGTTTTCTGAAGATTTGCTTTTTTTTCCATCAGCTTGCAAAAACATTTTCTCCAGTCCGTTTTTTGAAAAAAGTGCAAGAATGACCTCAATTCCTAAATCAACCTGATAAGATTGGATGTTTTGGGTGTTTAAAAAGCCTTTTAAATAGGCGGTAGCTGGGTAAGGAGTGTTTAGCTGGGTAAATGGGGGCGTTATGAGGAGGATTTTTGATTTCAAAATGTGGATTTATTGGACACGGATTGTACGAATTAGGTGGATTCTGATGGATTTCAAAGAAGGGCTTAATATTTAATTTAAAAAAAGTTCTTTCTTAATTTCATCCCAACTTTGCCCTTCTTCCATGTTTTTTAAGGTGTAGTTATATCTTTTTTGATGTTCCTCTTCGGTCAATATTGGTAAATCATTATCATCAATAATCTGCATAAAATCATAATCCTCTGCCAATGCTTTTAGCATATTGATAATACTGGCTGCTTTGATGCTAGTATTGTCAATTTTTATTGTTACACTCATAGATGTTGTTTTAAACAAAGATACGGAAATAATGTGATTTTTTGGGAGCACAAAGTAAAAGAAGGTTTTCACCAAGTTTCACCAAGATTTTAGCTAATACTTGGAGCGACATTGTGCCTGACTTTGTGCAACTTAGTGCTACAAATTTGAAATATTTCTTAGAACATAAACACTTAAACCCTTTCCTGAACAAATAATTCAAAACTATCCAGGTTTAAACAAACCAGGCTGCCATAACCTTTTGATTTACTTGTGTATACTGAATTGTCCAATCCTATTATTGGGCCTCTTTTTTTTACTTTTTCATAAATATTTTCCATGCTTCTTTTTGAGTGCCCATGAATGAGAATTTTGTTTTGCAGGTAGTTGGCATCTTCATCTTCATTACAAACCCAGAGCATGCTTTTATATTTGGTAAATGGGGTGGTGCTTGTAAAATCAAAACCTGCATGTACCAAATAGAAGTCATCAAGCTTATAGAAATACGGAAGTTTGCTAAACAGTTTAACGTATTTTGGAAGTATTTTTCTCTTCTGGTCAATGATGTCTTTTCCCCATTTGTAACCTGGCAGCTTTAGGGTTGCTTCATCATAATCTTTTAAATGAGCTTGCCAGCACATATCTTCGTGGTTTCCACGTAGTGGAAAAATGCTGTAGCCTTTTTCCATTAGCTGTAGAATTTCATCTAGTAACTCTTGCACTTTTGGGCCACGATCAATATAATCACCTAAAAGAAAAAGTTGGTCAGTTTTTGACAAGGATACCTGCTCCAGCAAAGCCATAAATGTATCATAATGACCATGAATATCTACTATTACATATCTTTTTCCTTGTTTTGGCTTTTCAATCTTCCATTTGGTTTTAAATTTATGTTGTAATGAAAATAGTTCCATTAATTTTAGCTTTATCTGATTTTTGGAACACAAAGTAAAAGAAGTCTTTCACAAAGTTGCACAAGGTTTCTAATGACTAATACAACCAATGACTAATTTCCGATCACACCCTCACTCCCATCACCACCATATCATCAATTTGTTGATTATCGTCCATCCATTTAGTGATGGCAATATCAAGTGCTTTTTTCTGTACTTGCATAGAGTACTGGTGGTTGTCTAATATGGTGTTTTTCAGTCGCTTAGTTAAAAACTTTCGATACAAAGGTCCTCCAAACTGGTCAATCATTCCATCACTAAAAGTGTAGAAACTGTCACCTTTTTCTAATTGAATTTCATGCAGGGTAAATTCTCGGGGTTTACTGTAGAAAGCTACCGGCATCCGGTCTGCCTTGTACTGGGTTAATTCACCATTTTTAATCACATACAGGGGATTATAGGCTCCTGAAAATTGAAGTAGTTTAGTGTCAAGGTTGATTGTTGTTACAGCCATGTCCATGCCATCACGGGGCTTGTTTATTTCTTCCTTTTTTTGCTTGAGTGTGCTAATGACCTTTTTCCTAAGCTCTTCAAGTATTAAGTTGGGTTTTGTAACAAGTTCGTCATTTACTGTTTCATCTAAAAAGGTAAGTCCTAACATGCTCATAAAAGCACCAGGTACTCCATGACCTGTGCAATCAGCGGTTACTAGAATGATGTGGTTGTTTACCTTTTTCCACCAGTAAAAATCGCCACTTACAATGTCTTTGGGTTTGTAAAAAACAAAATAATCTTCAAAATTATTTTTAAGGATATTTGAGCTGGGTAAAACAGCTTGCTGTATTTTTAGTGCATATTCAATACTATCAGTAATTTTTTTCTTTTGTTCATACAATAAATCCCTGTTTTTTAAAATTACGTCGCGCTGAACCAATATTTCTTCTTTTTGTTGAAGTATTTCCGCGGTTCGTTTATTCACAGTGTTTTCCAGTTTTTTATTTCGAAGCAATAACTGCTGTTTACTGTACCAAATATAGGAGTAAATGGCTGTAATAATTATGATTCCACTTAAAAGATAAAACCACCATGTTTGCCAAAAAGGAGGGGTAATTTTAATGTAAAGTTCGGAAGGTGTTTCTTCCCAAACCCCATCATGGTTGGCACTTCGTATTTTTAAAACATACTCTCCGGGTGGGATGTTTGTAAAAGTAATGTAGCGTTGATTATAGGCATCCACCCAATCTTTATTAAAAGGAAACAACATGTATTGGTACTTATTATTACCAGTTGAAGCAAAGTGCAATGCGGCAAACTGAACCGAAAAAAAATCGGCACGGTAACTAAAAGTGATAGAATCTGTGTGCGAAATATTTCTATCCAGGCCATAAGAACCAATTTTCACAGATTGGTTCATTATCTTAAAATCGGTAATTACGGTGTTTGATTGAATGGTGTCATCATAAATACTATCGGGGTGAAAGCTGTTTAGGCCATTTATCCCACCAAAAAAGTACAAGCCTGTTACTGTTTTGCAATAAGCACCTATCGAAAACTCATTGCTTTGCAAACCATCGTCGGTATTGAATACTTTTGTGGTTTCATTGGTTTTGTTAAACTTACAAATTCCTTTACGTGTGCTTAACCATAAATTGTTGTTGTTATCTTCAAGAATACCATAAACAGCCGAACCTGGGATACCTTCCTTGTCTCTGAAATTTTTAAATGAATAAACATCGGTATTGCTATAAATAAACCTTGACAGGCCATTTCCTGTTCCAATCCAAAGCGTGTCACCCTTACTTTGATGGATAGCAAAAATATCATTATCAGCAATTGAATTACTTTTTCCCGGAACATTTAAAAAGCGCTGAAAATCATTGGTTTTTTCATGGTATAAATTCAACCCGTTATCCGTTCCAATCCATATCCGTTTTTGTTCATCTTCGTACAAAGAAAGGATGCGGTTATCGCTGATTGTTTTTTTATCGTTGCTAACTTTATAATGCCTTACAAATGACTTACTACCAGGATGTTGGATGTTGATTCCATTCTTGCTACCTACCCAAAGCCTCCCCTTTGAATCTTTTAAAAGGCAGGTGATTTCATTATCGCTTAAACTGGAGTTATTACCAGGTATATTTTTATAATGAATGGCGTTGTAACTTGGCAAATACAGTTTATTTAGCCCGGCATTATCTGTTCCCACCCACAAAGCATTTTCGGTTTTATCATACAAAAGTGCTCTTATCCTATTACTCGAAAGTTGATGAAAGCCTTGTGGAGGCGCAGAAATCCGGGTCCATCGATTGGTTTCGGGGTTGAGTTCAGAAATCCCATTTTCATCAGTTCCTACCCAAATTTGATTATTTTTTGCCGAAATAGCCTTTATTCTGTTGCCCGAAAGCGAATTTCTATTATCTGAAAGATGCTGATAGCAAGTAAATTTTGAATTAAGAATGGTTTTGTTAACTCCTCCGCCCCTGGTCGCTATCCACATTATCCCTGCCTGGTCAATGATGATATCCCTGACATCGTTATAGCTTAAACTTGTGGGATTTTGTTCATTGTTTTGATAGTTGGTAAATTTTTTTGTAGAAATATTGAGTTTTGACAAGCCCCCAATTTGACTACCAATCCAAAGGTTTCCTTTATTGTCGGGAAAAATAATATTGATGTTGTTTTCCTGCAATCCTATTTTGTTCGGATAGGCATATAATTTTTCAAAATAGTCACTTTCATGATGATATTTGTTTAGGCCAGAGGCAGTACCAACCCAAATAGTGCCATTTTTGTCTTTGGCAAGGCACCTTACCTGGTTATGCGAAACACTTTTAGGGTTGGCAGCATCATGTTTGTAGTGTTTAAACTTTTTAGATTTTGGGTTCAGTAGATTTAACCCATTGTCTGTTCCAATCCAAAAATTGCCATCGTTACCCTCAACAACCGACCAAATTTGATTGGATGAAATGCTCGAAGGATTTTTGGGGTTGTGTTGGTAAACTAAAAATGAGTTTTTTTCAGGATCGAAAAAATTTAAACCGCCTCCGTTAGTTCCAAGCCAAATTTTTCCTTTAGAATCAATAAAAATGGTCTGAACTTTATCGTTACTTATTGATTGTGGGTTATTAGGCTCATGTTTCCAGTTTTTAAACGAATCCTTTTCAGGATTATAACAATTTAATCCTCTACCCCAGGTTCCAATCCAGATATTTCCTTTGGCATCAACCTGTATATCGCTAATGTTGTTACTGCTTATAGTGTTTTGAATATCAGGGTTATAGCTGAAGTTTTCAAATGAGTACCCATCAAACCTGTCAAGGGCACCATCCTGTGTACCCATCCAAATAAAGCCATCCTTATCCTGCGCAAGGCAATAAACAATGCTATGCGATAAGCCCTGTTTTATTGAAATGTGTTCAAAGTTTAAATCACTTTGCTGAGCTTTAATTAAATTAGTTGTAAACGAAAAAAAAAGGAGTAATGATAAAAATTTGCTTGCCCTCATTTAAATATAATTATTGCGGAAAAATGGCAAAAAAAATGTACAAAATTAGCTAGTAATATATAAATATTATTTCAGTGCTTCAACTTATTTTTCAAACAAGGGTTTAATGCAGGTTTTAGCTTGGTGTTTTTATTTTATGAATACAGATTAAATTTAGAAGTTATTAATTTAAAAGTTTATTTGCTTCCAGTTGAAGTTTCTCTTCTTCCTTTTTACCAGCCCTGGTAATAAAAAATACATTTTTCAATTCGTATGCTTTATATCGGCCAGGTTTTTTTTTCCATCTGCCAGGATAACTCAACATCATGGCAATTTTTTTTGTTTTATCAACCCAGTAAATAAATATACCACTGTGGTCGATGTTATGATAAGCATGATTGATGTAATAGAGCCAGTCGCCAGGTTTTATGGAGTCAATGTCTTCAACGTAAGGCCCTGATTTTCTGCCACGATGAATAGTTCGTCTGTTTTTTGCAAATCCAGCCCGTTTAAAAATTGAGTTTACATAAGTCCAACAGGTTCCGGGTAAAATGGTGCTGTCTTCTAATGCCATTTTTCTACCCATTTCAAGAACTTTTCTTGCTTTTTCGTTGGCCTGTAATTCAGCCACTAAAATAGGATCACGAACGGGCTCAGTGGTATCTACTTCAATTAAATCTGAGAATTGGTTTTTTACTTTTAACAGGGATAAATCGATTTGCGCTTGTGTGTAAATACTTTGAGATGAAAACAAAAAGGTTAACACCCAAAGAGAAATTTTCTTAATGGTAGTCATAAGTATCCGGTTTTGGCTGCAAATATATGGCGCAAATTTATACAATGCAAATTGATTGAATTATTGACCTTCAATGCATTTATTACCAAATATTTAACACCTAACTCTTCCTTCCTGAAAACTGTAGACTGCGAAATGCTAACTGATATCTACCTACTTCTCCCCGCTCTGGTAATATAATACACATCCTTTAGCAAATACTCTCTGTACCTACCTGGTTCCTTTCTATGTTCGCCGCCATAACTTAAAGTCACGCCAATTTTTTTCTTTTTATCCACCCAGTACACAAAAATTCCACTGTGTTCAACTTTGTTGTATGAGTAGTTGATGTAATAAATCCAGTCACCAGGTTTTATTTTGTCAATATCAACATAAGGGCCTGATTTTTTGCTTTTGTAGGCAATGTATTTTTCCGTTCCGTAACCGGCGCGCTTAAAACATTCATTTACCCAGTTCCAGCAGCTACCTTTTATAATAACTTTTTCTTCTAGGGCCATTTTTCTTCCCATTTTAAGAACAGCCCTACCAGGTTCATCAGCCTCTTTTTCTGCTTTTTTCAGTTTTGTCAACTTACTATCATCTTTGGGTGCCGATGAGGTCATTTTCGTGGTTTTAGTCTTGCTTTCGGAAAGAGCTTTATTAGTATGCATTAGTGAATTGCAGGAACCGAATAATGCTACTAACATTAAAATGCCTATTAGTTTTATACCATATGTCATTTGTTTATTCTTTTTTGGTTTACTAAAAATAAAGATAACTTTTATTTTTTTAAAGTTTTATTTTCTAGTTATTTTAGATTCGTGTTTTTTACATATACATGAAAAATAATACTTTGATATGGGAAAGAGGGAGGAATTTATAAACTTGCTTGATAAATATGAGCTGGCATTCTTGTATAAATATAAAATTGATACTTACATGTCCGACACACAAGATT
>JBNKJW010000052.1:0-69395 GCA_050291445.1 Bacteroidales bacterium
ATAAGATCAAAAGAAAATATTTACAAAATTACTTAAACGAATTCGTATACAAACTTAATAGAAGGTACTTTAAATCTATCTTTGAAAGACTTGTTATAGCATGTCTACTTATTTAGGTGTAAACTACCGCCCAAACAAATATTCTATTGCATAATTTGGGTTATAAAACCAAGTATTAATTTAAAAAACTAAGAACAAAAACCAGAAACTTTCTGCTTCATAAATATATACCATTTTCAAATCTCCTTGCTTTTTTTGAAAAATTATTTGGCTTGTAGTTAGTATTTAAAATTTATTTGTATTCTTCTGTTATGCAGCCTACAAATACTGTCCTTAATGCTTGGATGTGAAGTGTAAAGCTGGTTTTGCAAACTTAAAAACAATGAAAAGAAAATTAATTGTGTTGTTGATTTGCCTAATGGGCATTTGGGCAAATGTGAAGTCGCAGTCTTATACTCTTAGCGGGTATGTTAAAGATGTTTCAAATGGAGAAGAACTGATTGGCGCCACGGTTTATGTGGATGAAATAAAATCAGGAACAGTGAGTAACACCTATGGTTTTTACTCCATTTCATTAAAAAAAGGAAAGTATAACATCAAGGTAGCCTATTTAGGTTTTCAACCCATCGAATATGAAGTTGATTTAAGCAATTCGATGAACAAAAACTTTCAAATGAACCCCGATGACAATGAGTTAAACGCTGTTGATATTACTGCTGAAAAAAAGGATCAGAACATAAAAAGTGTTGAAATGAGCGTTGCTAAGCTGCAAATGAAAACCATAGCCAAAATCCCTGCACTCATGGGCGAAGTAGATGTTTTAAGAACCATCCAGATGTTGCCTGGTGTACAAAGTGTTGGCGAAGGAAGTACAGGGTTTTATGTTCGTGGTGGAGGGGTTGATCAAAACCTTGTATTGCTTGATGAAGCTACAGTATACAATGCTTCGCACCTGATGGGTTTTTTCTCTGTTTTCAATCACGATGTAATTAAAGACGTAAAACTATATAAAGGCGGGATTCCATCTATTTATGGCGGTCGCTTATCGTCAATCCTTGATATTAGGATGAAAGAAGGGAATAAGAAAAAGTTTAGCGGTAGAGGTGGCATTGGGGTCTTATCCAGTCGTTTAACTCTTGAAGGGCCAATAATTAAAGACAAGGCCTCTTTTGTAATTTCTGGGAGAAGAACTTATTTCGACCTTTTCTTTCCAATATTGAATGATTCAACAATCAAAGAAAGTAAGGCCTACTTTTACGACCTAAATGCCAAGGCCAACTGGCAAATCAATGAAAAAAACAGAGTGTTTGTTTCAGGTTATTTTGGCAAAGATGTAGTTAAATTTGGAAGCAGTTTTGCAATGGATTATGGCAACCGAACCTTAACAGCCCGTTACAACCACCTATTTAACCAAAAAGTATTTTCAAATTTAACTTTCATTTACAGCGTTTTTGATTATGGAATGGGAGTTCCTGATGGGAACCAGGGTTTTGACTGGCAGTCGGGAATTGACGACATTTCACTAAGAAATGATTATACATGGTATTTAAATACAAAAAATACAATTAGATTTGGAGGCCAGGCAACCCATCACACATTCCGTCCGGGGAAAATTTCACCCGTAAGCAGCGAAAGTATCTTCCAAACCAGAGAACTTGACCATTCTTATGCATTTGAATACGGTATTTTTGCAGAAAATGAACAGAGAATTGGTGAAAAGCTTACTTTACGTTATGGACTAAGGTTGTCGGCTTATCAAAATTACGGGCCTTACACAAATTATATTTACGATAACAGCAAAATTGATGAATATGCAGTAAGTGATTCGATTATTTATAAAAGTGGGGACTTTTTTAATCTACAAACTGGTATTGAACCCAGGTTAAGTGTAAAATACGAGTTAGATAACTCAAGTTCTGTAAAACTAAGTTATAACAGAATGTATCAATACCTGCATTTAACCACTAATACAATGGCCACCACCCCATTTGATATTTGGTTCCCCTCAACACCCAATGTGAAACCACGAAAAGTTGATCAGGTGGCAGTTGGTTATTTCAGAAATTTTGATGAAAACACCTATGAAGCATCGATGGAAGTATACTATAAAAAAATGTACAACGAAATTGACTACGTTGATCATGCAGATCTTTTACTCAACCCTAAACTAGAAGGTGAACTGAGAATTGGAGACGCTTATTCATATGGTTTGGAGTTTATGCTCCGTAAACAGACTGGTAAGTTTACAGGTTGGCTAAGCTATACCTACTCAAGAGTTCTTAGAAAAATACCTGAAATAAACGATGGTAAAGAATACCCTGCTAATTATGATAAGCCCCATGATATTTCATTAGTATTATCCTACGACCTGACAGATCGGTTAAATCTTTCATTGTCGTGGTTTTATTCAACAGGAGCCGCAAGAACGTTGCCTATTGGCAGATTTGAGTATGGAAATACCGTTGTACCTATTTATGGTGAAAGAAATACTTCACGTCTGCCAGATTATCATAGAATGGATTTAGGCTTAACCTACAACTTTAGTGATGTTAAAAAGAATGGAAACCCAAAGTGGTTCCATAGCAGTCTAAACCTATCTATTTACAATATTTATAACAGGCATAATGCATTTTCAACACGATTTAATCCAGATGATGAAAGCTGGTATAAAATGGATGGAACCAAAACATTCTTATTTAAAATTATTCCTTCAATTACCTATAATTTTCACTTTTAACATAAAAAAGCAGACAGATGAAAAATATAATTATCTATTTAAGTTTTATAACGCTACTGGTTTTTGCTGCATGTGAAGAACCTATTGTTGTTGACCTTTCAGATGGTCATACGAACCAATTAGTGGTTGAAGGTTCAATTACAAACGAACACAAAATACACACTGTTACGTTGAGCCGAACTGCCGAATACTTGCTGAATGACAGAACCCCTAGCGAGTTAAATGCAAGCGTTTCAATTACTGATGGTGATACAATAATTAACCTGTATGATACTGACAATGATGGCACATATGAAACAGAAAGGGAACTTGCTGGAAAACTAAATCATGTTTATACACTCAACATCCTATTAGACAATGGTCAACAACACTCTGCTGTTGATACATTATTTCCCGTTACTCCTTTAGATTCAATAAAATATCAATTCAAAAAAACGGATGAGCCCTTTAGTGAAGATCGTATTTATGCGATAAATATATATGTACAGGAACCCCCGACACCAAATCAATATTATCAATGGGAACTGTATTTTGATGGCGTACATCAGACTGACACCATTAATACAAAAAGGTTTGAATCAGACCAAATTGTGAATGGGACCTATTTTGGTATAAGCGAAGATGGTATAGATTATGGAGGATGGACAGTATTTGAGATTGAGGAAGACAGGATTGAAAACGAAGAAACAGAAGTTAAACTGCAAATGTTATCAATGTCAAAAGAAAAATTCGATTTTTACCTAGGCATTATGTTGGAAACTGATTGGGGCGGATTTATGTTTAGTGGCCCTCCGGCCAATGTCCCAACAAATGTTACAAATGGGGCAATAGGCTTTTTCAGTGCATCAGCAGTTACCGAAAAAACTATTACAATAAAAAAAGCCGGAACTACACCATAAAAAGGAATTAAATCAACCACAAAAAAATGGATGCCAGGATACCAGGCATCCATTTTTTATTGCTAGCTTTGTATAGAACATGCAACTCATTCCAAAAATATCGTTTCTGTTTTTTTCTTTATTTCTTTTTATTACATGTGCATGTATTAATACTGAATCAAATAATTCAACCCAGCAAGACCAAGCAATTATGGATGTTAAAGACCTAATAATAGATTTGAAATTAAGCCACAAAGAAACCAGCAAAGACTCTAATAATGAAACAATTACGATAAAATCTAACGCGCAAAAACTTTTACTAAAAAAAGAATACAGCGGATTTAAAGCACCAGAAAACGAAACGGTTGAAAAGAACTTAGATAAAGAAAAGCTGAAGCTTATTTTTGATTATATAAAAGAGCATCAATTGAATGTAAATTTAAAGGAGCTTAAAAAGACTGATGGAATTGGAATTTCGGGCTACCTAAAGTTTGAAATTTTTCAACCTGACACTACTACTATTTTAATTGAAGGTAAAACCAACATTTGGGGCGCTGATGATTATGTAAAAAAAGAATGGGGCAAGAAATATGTTGAGTCAAGGACTAACATTAAAAACATAAAATACTTTGACAAAGCAAGAAGTTTTGTCAGGTTTGTTGAGGATTTATAACGCTGTCAGGCTTCTTTTTTCCTTTTCTTCTTTTTCTTTTCAATAAATTCTTCATTTTTTTTCATCAGGCTTTTCCAGTCGTTATGGGTTTCCTGAGTATAATCAAGTGTTTTTAGGTATTCTTCTTTATTAATGTCTGCAACAGTGATTTTTTTTCCAATAAAATCTTCAATTTCAAGCAGCATGCTTTTTTCTTCGGGGCTGCAAAAAGATACGGCTAGTCCTTTTTCACGGCCACGTCCTGTTCGTCCTACCCGGTGTACATAATTTTCAACTTGTTCAGGTAAATCATAATTAATAACATAGTCAACATTAGGTATGTCAATACCCCTGGCACTTACATCCGTAGCAATAAGCACTTTTACCTTCCCGCTTTTAAATTGCTCCATTACTTCAAAACGGTCTTTTTGTTCTTTATCACTATGAATAGTTAAGCTTTTTATATGTACCCTTTCCATTGCTTTTAAAACCCTTTCTGCCCTGATTTTTGTCCGAACAAAAACAAGAATTTTACTCTCAGGGTTTTCATTTATTACCCTTTCAAGGAAAAAACGTTTATCATCCATTTTTATAAAAGCCACTGAATGGTTAATATTTTTCGAAACCGGGTCTTTTGGTGAAATTTGTATTCTAATTGGGTTTTTCACTAAAGAATAAGCCAGTTTTTTTATTTTTTCATTAATGGTGGCTGAGAAAAACAGGGTTTGATGCCTTGAAGGCAACTTTCGTTTTATATCCCTGATATCTTTAATAAAGCCTAAATCAAGCATATGGTCGGCTTCATCAAGTATCAATATTTGAATTCGGTTTAGCTTAAGGTACCCCTGGCTTATTAAATCAAACATACGCCCGGGTGTTGCAATCAATACATCAAGGTTGCTCTCCAAACGCTTTATTTGAGCATCTTGTTCAATGCCTCCTATCAGGCAAAATGACTTCACCCTGGTATGTTGGCCAAGCTGTTCAAACACATCAGCAATTTGTTGAGCAAGCTCCCTGGTCGGAACCATTATTAAACATTTTATTCCATCTTTTCTATTCGTATTTTTGCTGCGATGTAATGCATCGATTACAGGTATAGCAAAAGCAGCGGTTTTTCCCGTTCCGGTTTGTGCAATTGCCAGAACATCTTCGCCTTTTAATATTGGAGGTATTGATTTGTATTGAATATCAGTAGGTTTTCTAAATCCAAGTTTAGAAAGGTTCTTTTTAATTTCTGAGGATATATGATAATCTTCGAATTTCATCCTAAATAATATAAATGTAAAAAAGAATTATGGTTGCAAAGATACATTGTAATTATTGCTTTTTAAAAGTTTGATAACTAATTAATTTACGCTACCTTTCAGATTCATAAAGAACCTGTAAACTGCAAAGTATGGACTATCAGGATATGTTTAAACAGAAATTTATAGGAACAGCTTTTAAACTTACTTTTGCCAGTTGGTTTAAGATTACACTTGCTTATTTCATAGTTTATCTATTAACTATGGCAATCACCATATTTGCTTTAAGCTCAGTTTTGCCCGGGTTTAATCCACTGTTGTTGGCTTCTGGAAGTAGCAGACTAATGACTATTAGTTCAATTCCTATGGGACTGTTTTCCTCAGTTTTGCAGGTTGTTGCAGTTTTCTCAGGTTTTTTAATTGTTAGTTTGCTTTTAGCATCCTGGTATTACAATTTTGGTTTTACAGCTGTGCATCTAAAGGTTTCAGGAATTAAAGCCAATTTTGGAAAGGTGTTTATTAAGTCATTTAGCATTGATGTATTTAAAATTTTATTGATTAACCTGGTTTATTTTGTATTTACTTTTATAACCTTATTCAGTGTTTTTTATTCAATGCGAATTTCATCCTGGACAATCATCCCCATTTCACTCATTTACACTTTTATACTTTTAAAAACAATATTAACAATGCCAGTTTATGTAATTGGTCGAAAAGGTTTTGCAGAATCATTTAATTTTAGTTTTACCAATATCACAAGTTTGCGTGTTCTCAAAATTTTACTTGCAATTATCGTTTTATTTGTGGTGTTGTTCGGTGTTTCGTTTTTGTTGAATTTTTTACCGAACATTAAGCCAATAGATTTATCCACAATTATAATTTTGATTGCTTCACAACAACTCGTTTCCATTATTGTTTATGGTTTTTTAGGTTCTTTATTTATTTCCAGTATATCAGGGCTCTATTATAGATATAATGGAGGTGCTAAAGTCATTAAAAATGAGAAGGTTGCAGTTGACAAAGAGATCCAGGAGACAGACAGTGATGATGATGAGCCCTATGATATGTCTAAGAATCTTTTTGCAGGATCTTAGTTTTTATAGCTAAGCATTAATACTACCCACCAAACTAGCAAACCCCAGAACCACAAAACACCAAGGTAAATATAGCTATTGTAATGCTGAATAAACATGTTAACCACCCCGGCAATTAAAAAGCCCAAACACCAAACCAATGAAGCAATAATATTGGCTGGCCAAACCCAATCGCCACTCCATTGGTTCATAGGCGGATATTTAAGCCGTAAGATGGGGGAAACAACAATATAAACAACTGCACCAACCATCCCCATACTAAAAAATGAAACAGCTAATGCAATTATAAATGCCCAAACAGACCAACTCATAAACTTTATAATACCGATTGGAAATATGTAATATTTATTCTTCGGCATTATGCCTGGAATCATACATTTTATCCACCTGCACAACCATTACAATTTATATTTTGCCTCTTAGATGTAAGGCATAATTTGCTCAAAGATATCAAAACGCTTACTTTTGGGCTCAAAAAAAATAAAAATGCCAATTGTAGAAATTAATATTGCCAAAGGGAAAGATAAAAACTTCCTGATTTCGTTAATGGATGAAACAATCAACAGCATTCAGGAAACGTTAAAACTGCCAGCGGATGATACAAACATAAGGTTGACTGAATATGAAAAAGACTTTTTTAGGATGAAAGCACCTTACAAAATTATAATTGAGATAAAGATGTTTATGGGAAGAAGCAGCGAAGTAAAAAAACAACTGTTTAAAACCTTGGTCGGAAACATCCAAAAGAAATTATCTGTTGATCCTTCAGAAGTTTTTATTTTAATTAATGAAAACCCAAAAGAAAACTGGGGCATTAGGGGTGGTATTCAGGCAAGCGATATTGAACTTAATTATAATGTGGAGGTTTAAAGTGCTAAATTTTACAAAAGTTTCTTTCTTGCTCATGATTATTTTGCTCTCCATAGCAGGGTGCAGGGGCTACCGGATTGTGGTTGATGATTCATCAAGAGATGTGGTCAGTTTTAAAATTGACCAGGATAAAAGACAGTCGGCATTTAAATTGATTGATGAGTTTGAGCAAAAGGTAGATGACAGCACTTATCACCAACAGTCTGTTTTAAAAAATGTAGGCATGCATGATGTGTTTGAAGATTTGCGTACCATGCTTGATTACCCAAATTCAACTATACTTGGCAATTCGGGGCACTATTGCAGTGTGGCAACAGTAATTAACTGGCTATTAAACAATCAACCTGACAAATATACCAAAGCAGTTCTCGATTTAACATACTATGGTAAAACAAACTTTGAAGGAGGAATAATAAAGGTGCCAGGAAAACTTTGTAAAAAAGTTGATTATAACATTATTGACACAGTAGACTTTAAAATTATAAGAAAAGATATAGAAGCCACCAGTATTTCCGATTTTGTTTTAGGTGTATCATTAATGTACGCAGAAAAAGGGTTACAGCGAATTGGTATGATTAACCGACATGCTTTATTTAATAAGAAAAGACCAGGCGCCTTTGTATTTGCCATTACAGGCCCATGGGAATTAGATGATTTATTTGAAAGAGTTGATGTTAAATTCGAAAAACAGGGCTTTTATTTAAGCGATAAAGAAAATATCGAGACTTTAAAAGCAATTGAAAAAGCTGTAAACAATGGGAAAATGCCTGTTATTTTCGACAATCACATAATTTCCTTCGGGCAGCGACAAAATGCATTATATGGCTACACAGGAACACATTATATCACCATTCATTACATGAAGGTGGACTGGGAAAACGACGTTGTTGACTATTGCTACTGGGACTATGGCAGGGTGAAAAATAATCCATTCAAAACAAGAACCATTAAGGCAAAACCGGCCAACACAATTTCCGGAACAGTGCGAAAAGTTGAGCATTTTAAGAAAAAAAATGTTGTACAGAAAAGAACCATCACCACAAAAGAGTTTTTGAAAGCCATGAAAGGTTATTGGATACCTGAACAATGAGCTAAAAAGCTGAAAATTGAAGACCAGGAATTCGATATACTAATCAACCTTACCACCATACCGGGCCCATGCAGGTTAAGCTGCGATGAATGCTTCGCCTATTAAAAAGGGGCAATAAAACATCATAGTCAGGAGCTTAAAAAACATCTTGGTAATTTTGATGTCTATGCCAAACGTTTCACTGAATTGCTTGAGGAACCAGTTTTTAACAACTATACCGATTTTAAGTTGATGCTGGAGTATTTTACTACTGTTGAGTGCCTGGGCTGTAGAAAAGAAAACTGCAACATTGGTTCATATTTATTATCTTAGTAAGGTAATAAAAAACAAAAATGAATAAATTTCAGAACCTAAAATTCAACAATGTTGATGAATTTCTCGACTATTTACCTGAAAATGAAAGGAAGCTAGTTGAGGTTTTGAGAAATATCACCCTCAACAGCTTGCCCAATCCAGTTGAAAAACTGGCTTACAATGTACCTTATTACTATTTAAACTCCAGGGTTTGTTATATTTGGCCGGCATCAGTTCCTTGGGGAAATGTTAAGTTTAAAAGCGTGGCGCTTGGATTTTGCAACGGCTATTTGCTACACGATGACTTAAACTGGCTTGAAAAAGGAAGCCGCAAACAGGTTTATACTAAAACTTTCCAAAGCATTAACGAAATCGAAACAGATATTGTAAAAACCTACCTTTTTGAGGCTGCCGAAGTAGACGAAAAGTTAAGGAAATTAACCTAAACTGTGCAATTATTTTATGTCGAACTCAGGTTATTATAATGGTTTTGCCAAAAGCACTATATCAAAATCTGTCACAAGTGAAACCATGCCATCTTTCACTTCAACTGATTTATTTGAGTAGTAATCTTTAAGGATCGTTCCATCTTCAAAAATTCCTTTTACCTGAACCTCTTTTTTCCCTTTTTCAAGATCCAAACCAACAACCACTTTATCTTCAAATTTCTCCGCTTTATAATTTCTTCTAAAATAATAAGGTGTTTCTGATATCATTTTATGAACGCCTGCTCCTACAGCCGGGTGCTCGTTTCTAAACTGACCAAGTTTTTGCCAGTGTGTTAGCACAGATGAGACCTCAACCCCACTAATGCTTGCATTGCTTTCAATTTCATCCCAGTTCATAAAAGTTCTTAGGTTGGCATCGCCATTGGCACCTTCTTTAACCAACAACCTGCTCGATTCATCGCCATAATAAACCTGGGCAACACCCGGACATAATAATAGCTTTGTGCCGGCTTCAATTGCTTTTTCGCGGTTTAAATCAAAGGGTTGACCATCATCGTGCGAACTAATGTAATTCATAACATGCTTGCCTCCTAAAGAATCCTGCATCTTTGCCGAATAATAAGAAAACAATTCCTCCAATGATTTTTGTGCTGCATCGTATTTAAAGCCAAAATTTATCAGGCTGCTAAAGCCATAATCAAAATAATCAACTTTTCGGTCACCAAAATCGTAATTGCGGTTCGAATAAATATTGTAGCCATACAACTCGCCCACTACATAAAAATCATTATCGTCAATCACTGCTTCAGGATTGGCTTTTTTCCAGTCTTTAAACGCCAGCAAAGCTTCTTTGATTAAATCACCCCAAACCGATTCTTCAACATGCTTAACTGTGTCTATTCGGTAGCCATCAATTCCAAATTTACGGATAAAATCGGTCAGCCATTTGATAATATAATTCTTTGGAGCCCTTACCATGCCTGTCTTTTCAAAAAACGCATCCAATTCGGCTACTTCTTCCTCTAACCGTCCTTCTTTTTCCCATTTTTGCTTCAGGTGTTCCGGGAGTCCTACGGAGTCATTACTTTCAGTTCTAATATCCGGAAGATTTTTCACCAACGTACAGGTCACCGCTGATTCGTAACCCTGATAGGTACATTGCGGTTTTGTTCTTACCCACTCTTCTGGCCAAACAGGATCATTTTCGGTTACCGGGCCAGTATGATTAACTACTACATCCAATAAAATTCTAATACCATTTTCATGTGCTACTTTTACTAATTCATGCATATCTTCCTCGGTACCAAAATTGGGGTCAATAGCTGTCCAGTCTTTTGTCCAATAGCCATGATAGCCATACGTAACCCCCTGCCCTTCATCTACATAACCATGTATTTGTTCAACAATCGGTGTCAGCCAGATTGCATTTATTCCAAGTTGGGTAAAATAACCTTCCTTAATTTTTTTTGTGATTCCCTTAATATCGCCACCCATAAACTTTCGTAATTCTGAAGTTTCGGCAGTACGATTAAAGTTCGCATCATTACTTTTATCGCCGTTATAAAACCTGTCGGTCATTAAAAAATACACATTTGCATTTTCCCAAACAAAAGGAGCTTGTTTTTCTTCAGTTGTTTTTTCTTCTTGGGTTCCATCACCACACGCAAAAATGAAAAGCATGCTAAATGCTAGTAAAAATGACTTTTTCATCATCTTTTTAAATTTAAGTTAACAATTCATTGAGCGAAAATATCAATTTGAATTGCACAGCGGTCAATTTTGGGCAGTTTAATGATTGAAAAAACACAGCAAACGATTGCAGAGAGCAGATTTTTGACTCATAAAATTTCAAAATCTAATAGATACATCAAATTATCTGATTCTACGGTAATCTACCACAAAGTTCTTGTTGTTTTAAAAGGCATGAAGTGAGAAGCACGCATCGCTTTCGGCAAGCCTATGGCGACCGATGGTAGTAGAAAGAAAAATAATACAGAAATTATCTTTTCTTCCAACTTCAACCATTCTAATCGATTATTAATCAACAAATAAATAACTCTAGCGGTAAACAAGCAACTAATCAACAAATTTCATCAATAACATTAGTATTTAATGCCTAAAACTCATTAAATTTACTTATCAAATTGATGTTTGTATTACCCATGGCTATTTCTGACTCTATTGAAATTATTTCTAAAACGAATAAAGGACTTCATTTTAAAGTTAAAGTTTTTTGGAGTAACCAATTAATTGTGCAGCATGAAAAAGCTATTTTTGATGTATGGAAAAACGTTGTTGATAGTTTTGGCAGACAGAAATTTATTTCTTTTTCTGACTTATCTGAATTTAAATCGACTTAAGAAAAAGGAAAAAAACTGGTTGCTAAACTCATAAAATACGTATAGTAGCACCACTTACCATTCAGCGCAGATTGCCTTTTTGCAGTGGCAAAGGATGGCTGTATCTTCTAGTCAAACACAAAATAATAATATGCTCATTGGAAAAAGCCAGCAGCAGCAGCAGAATCATTATTCTTTTTTCACCCATTTCAAAAAAAAACGAAATAAAATTCCAACCTTAGTACCTTTTCTGTATCTATATAATAAACAAAGGTCAAAATGACCTTATTTCAGATTTTAAAATTGAAGAACCAAAAGAACAAAACGGTAGAAGCGCTTTTTAAATCTTACGCTCGCGGAATGTATAACATCTGCCTCCGAATGACTGGGAATAAACATGATGCTGAAGATATTTTACAAGAAGCATTTTACCTGGCATTTGTGAATTTTAACAAATTAAAGAAGATTGAAAGCTTTGGTGCCTGGTTGAAAAAGATTGTTGTTAACAAATGTATTTCTTTTTTGCGCAAACAAATTCATTTTGTTGAAATTGAATCAACCAACCAGGAACTTTCAGAGAATGACGAAGATTGGATGCAGGAACTTTCAATGGCTGAAATTAACCACGAAATTCAGCAATTACCTGATGGTTGCAGGATAGTTTTCAACCTTTTTTTGCTCGAAAACTACTCGCACAAGCAAATAGCTGAATTGTTGGGCATTTCGGAATCTACATCTAAAAGTCAATACCACAGGGCCAAAAGTATTTTAAGAACTCAGTTAAAAAAGAAGTTGCGTTATGGAGAAGTTTGAACATTTTTTTAAAGAGAACAGGCTACGATTGGATACAGAAAACCTTGATAACGAATCGTGGGCAAACATTGAAAACTCATTGAATAAGCTCAATAGACGTAGTTTGTTTAGAAAAATGTATGTAGCTGCAAGTATTATTGTGATTTTGGGTTTAAGTTTCCTTCTGCTTCTCAACCAGACAAGCACAGAAACTCAAATTGAACATGCGTCTATATTTTCAGAAATCTCGCCCGATCTTGCCGAGCAGGAAGAGTCTTATATTCAAATGGTTAACACCAGAATTAATAAAATAAAAACAGAAGAAGTTCCAAAAGAAAATGCAGCCTTATTTAATGAATTTATAAAACAATTAGAGGTAATTGACAAACAATATGAATTATATAAACAAGAAATTGAAAAAACAGGGTACAATGATGAATTGATACAACAAATTATTTACAATTATCAGTTAAAACTTTCGGTTCTTCAAATGTTACAATCTGAAATTGATAAGATTAACAGACTTTCTAAAAAAAACAACAATGAAAAAAGAAAAATTAAATTGGATATATAAAGCAGTATTTGTAGCACTGATTGGTTTATTGACTGGCAATACCCTATTAGCCCAAACCATTGACAAGACTATTGAGAAAATAGCAGATATTGATGAAAATGTATTGATTAGTGTAAAAAATTCAAATTTCGATTTAAGTTATAAAACCTGGGATAAAAGCAAACTGAAGGTTGAATATACTATCCACATTGAAGCAAAAACAAATGAAGATTTGAATGAATTCCATAATGAATTGGAAAAGGAAATTGAAAAACAACTTACAGGCATTAATTCCGGGGAGGTAAATATTTCGTACCCTTTTAAAAAATATGTGCAAAATAACAACAAAGTAAAGATTGTCTTTCATAATAGCAGCAAGACTCATTACCTTACCAGGTTTAAAGCAAGCATTGTTATTTACGCACCTAAAAAAAATGAATTAAACCTTTCGGGCAGCTTTTGCAAAGTAAACATAGATAACCTTGAAGCAAATGCTACCATAAAAATCAGCAGTGGTAAGCTTGAAATGGGGGACTGTAAGAAACTAAAGCTACAATCAAGCTTTTGTAAAAACATGAAAGTAGGTAATGTAGTGGATGCCATAATAAAATTAAGCTCAGGAGGGATTTTCTTAAATGAAATAAAAAACAACCTTGAATTAAATGCAAGTTTCTCAAATTTTGAAGCAGCAAAAATTGGAGAAAATGCAACTGTTAAACTAAGTAGCAGTACATTTCAAACATCTGACATAAAAGAACTTAACCTCGAAGGCAGCTTCATCAGGCGTTTTGTTGTCAATAATGTTGAAAAGGCGACAATAATTAAATTTAGTTCTTCGGAGTTCAGGGCACAAAACATTAAAAACCTGAACATTGAAAAGACCTCTTTTTCAACTTTCAGAGTAGCCAGTATTAATAAATTGATGGTTGAAAAATCATCAAGTTCTAAATTTTACATAACCGCCGCCAACATTATAGATGCTCCACAATGCTCTTTTACAAACTTTTCAATAGGTCAACTAAAAAAAAGGTTTGTGACAAAATCGAGCAGTGGCAGCATTGAATTGGAAAACGTGGCTGAGGGCTTTGAAAAAATAAAAGTTGATGGACAATTTGTGAATATTAATATTGGAGTTGAACGAGGAGCAGGATACCGGATCAAAGTAGACCTGGAATTTCCTAATTTTAAATCTGAGCAAATAAACTTTGGCAAAAAAATAGATGAAGTGGACACCCAATATTTTGTTGGTTGGAAAGGTGATGATAAAGAGGCTTCATCAGAAATTGAATTTAATTGTAAAAGTTGTAGCATTAGGCTTGACTAAAATTATTAATGGAATCTTTTTCGAAAAGGCTGTCTCGAAACTTGATTTTGGACGTTGCATTTCGACAGGTGGTATACTAAGCACTTCGGCAAGCTCAGTATACCACTTGTCGAAGTGCTCAATGTCAATCAAATAAGCAACTTTCACCTACGGTGAGGGCTTCGCCGTTGATACAACCCCTAATAACTGACAAAAAATGCTAAGCATTAAACTCACAACAGAAATATCATTTTTTGAAATAACACTAGTGTCAAGTCAAATTTGATATTTCTGGTAATCTGGAACTGTTTCAAAAGTCTTAAAAGTGAGGGTCATTGAGCTTGTCGAAATGCGCATCTTGTTGATTATCAGTATTCGCTTCGACAGGCTCAGCGACCAAAAGTTAGTTTTGATACAGCCCCTGATGCACTTTCCAGGTGTTGTCACCAGAAACATTAGCTTTGACATGACACTAGCAGCCAGAAGCAACATGAAAATCAACAAACAAATAAGCTTGGAATTAAACTTTTATCACCAGTCCATCATATGCAAACCGGACACTTAAAGGTAATTCTTTTTCTACTTCGCTGTGTAAACCCATTAAATGGCTAATATGAGTTAGATAAGCTTTTTTAGGTTTAATTTGCTCGATTACTTTTAATGCGCCTTTGAGATTATAATGCGAAATATGCTCTTCTTTTCTAAGAGCGTTAATTACCAATACTTTCGAACCTTTTATTTTCTCAAGTTCTTCATCAGCAATAAAATTTGCATCGGTAACATATGTGAAATCATTAATTCGGTAGCCCAAAATTGGTAACTTGTAATGCATTGCCCTGACTGGCACAATGGTTGTTTTATCAACTTTAAATATCTCATTTTCAATCAGATGCATATTCATTTCAGGAATTCCAGGGTATTTATATTTGGCAAAAACATAGGCATACTCTCGCTTTAAGGCTTCCTGTACACGTTTTTCAGCATAAATATCCATGGGTTTTTGCTGCACATAATTAAACGCACGGATGTCATCCAGTCCTGCAATATGATCCTTGTGCTCATGAGTAAACAAAATAGCATTGACATTTTTGGCTTTCGATTGCAACATTTGTTGCCTGAAATCAGGCCCTGTATCAATTACCAGGGTTTGCTTATCTACCTCAATCATTATACTTGAGCGCAATCGCTTATCCCGCGTATCAAATGACTGACAAACCTCACAATCGCACAATATCACCGGCACACCTTGTGATGTTCCAGTTCCTAAGAAAGTTATTTTCAAAATGTTTATTTTTTTTATTCCGATTATCCAAAACCAAAATGAAAACTCGGAGGTGACTCACAACACCTAAAGCTACAAAACTACTTATCACCAGCACTATACCCAAACTACGTAGTATGGATTTTATTATTCATCTTCTTTGCATATATCTATTCTTCGATAACTTTTTTCTTTCCAGCTTGTCAACTCATCAAATTTGTAAACACGTTCTCCCAGCCAACATATGCCTGCATGTACATATGTTGTCAAAGTTTTATTTTCTTTATTTATCTCTGATGGGAAAAATACCATTGAATCCGTTAAAAATTTATCTAAAATAAACTTTCGGTCTTTTGTTTGAACATAGTAACTGTAAAGTGGCCCTCCATTTCCACCACAATTATTAATAATAGCAATATCATCTTTCTCATCAAAATTTAAATCGGCCACAACTATGTCACCGAAGTAATTGTCAATTATTCGTCTATCTACTTTAAATTTTGTGGAGTATGAAGTCATACTATCGCAGCTTGAAAATATACTTGCAAAGTAAAAGAATGACATAATTGAAATACTGTCAAGCTTTGATTTTGAAATTTTATCTTTTAAAATAACTTTTATTAAACAAGAATCATTCTTTTTAATTGTGCTAGAAAATCTTTTGAAATCAATTGATATGTCAAATTGATTTGAAAGGTTTACTTGTTCACAAATGGTTGTTGAATAAAGACTGTAATTTGCATTTTTTGAAAATTTATGCAGTAAATCAAACATAGATTCATTTTCATGCCCTTCTTTTATTGAGCAGCTAAAAAGTATAATCATTAATATAAAGAATATTTGTTTCATTTTAGTTGCAGATAACAAACAGCAGTTTTCACTTTGAATTTACATAAATCAAAACTTCTCATCATACTTTGTCCACAGAAAATCGCCCAGTTTCCATGCCTCATCAACCACTTTATTGCCCCATTTATTGGTATAATTGGTTAAGAATTCAATTCGCTTTGCCAGCTTTTTTATTCCCAGGGCTTCTTTTTCTATATTTATCTGATTTTCAAACAGTTTATCTTGTACAGGCAGCCATTTTTTATCCACATCGTGCCTCATATCGCCCCAACGTTGCACAGCCAGGGTCGATAAGCGATTAAATGCCCACCAGGCCGATTCATGCGTAAAACCATTCACCCGACCAGGTGTTTTGTATGATTTTGGTAAATCGGTCACCCCACAATAAATAGGCACATAAACAGAAGTTGCGATGTTATCCTGTGCCATCCACACCAATCCACCTATTTCATCGGGCAACCAATCGCGTGATTGTATAATTGTGCCATACATGGTGTACCAACGGGCAATGGTGCGTTCTCCCAATTCGTCCCATCCACCATTGATTTTAAACAAATCATACATATCGTAAGGCATAAACGGGTTGGCAAATACCGAAATCATCTTTTTTCCATCCTTATCAAACGAAGTAATGTTTTTCACCATGTCAAAAGGAGTATTTTCGTAATAATCTTTGAAAAAACTCACCATTTTTTTAAGTGTGATTAGCGAATCGGGCTTTACTGAAAACGGATAATCTTTATCGTTAGGATCCAACTTTAATGATGGAGCAGCCAGACTAAACACCCGCCATTCTCTCCTGCGTGATGCATATGAATTCCTGCTGGTTGGAGCATAAGCATAACAAAACTTAAAAGTTTCCTTATTTCCATCCCACCAGCCATTTTCTTTGGCTACTGAATAAATATTTTCAGAAGCCATAAAATAATCAGGGTTATCCAAATCAATTTCTTTAATGGTGCTGGCATTTGCATTTATGGAAATATGATCGTCCGGAACACGTTGCGCAGCCCACACAGCCCCAACTTTATCTTTTCCTGGGCCAACAATTTCAAGGTGCCACACTTCCTTTGGATCAGAAATGGTCAAACACTCCCCGGCATCATTCCAGCCGTATGTCTTCATTAACTCACCTGCCATTTTTATTGCCTGGCGGGCGGTTGAGCATCTTTCAAGCATTAGCTGTGCCAATCGCTGGCAGTCAATCAGTCCTTTATTGGATTGCAACTCTTCCCTCCCACCAAAAGTTGATTCACCAATGCCCAGTTGTTTGGTATTCATACAAGGATAGGCACTATTTAAAAATCCAAAAGTTGATTCAACCTGCGGAATCTCTCCAATTTTGGTATGTTTATAAGCAGGCATGGCTTTTTCATTGTCTTGTGTGCGCTTAAACATTGGAGCCTTATCGCCTTTTTTGTATTTTCGGGCAGGCTGAATATCCATCCATGAGCGTGTACGGTGACTATCATCTGTGTGCGAATTTATTACCGAGCCATCTGCACTTGCTTTTTTACCTACGGTAATGGCAGTACACCCATCTGGTTGGTTGTTTACCCAATCTGTTTTATCTACCTGGGCATTGATTAAAATCAAGTTGGAAAAGAAAAACAATACTCCAACCAGAAAATAATGTAATTTAGAAATCATATTGTCAGTTTTTAGGTTCATACTTTAATGGCTTTTTATAAAAAGAATTAGTCATCAGTACTTTGTCATTAGATTTTCGACATTTAATGACCTATGTCTAATAACATTCAAAACATTAATGGTCAATTTGAATCATTCGCCCAAACACTTACAGCCCGACAAATTGTTTTATCATCATTTGTCCGCCTGATTTCGTGCTTGTATTCGTACTGGTTTTGCGAACGCCCTGTTAAAATTTTCAAGTCATCATCCATCAATGCTTCTGCAAGGTAATTTATCTCAAAAGATTTTAACCTGAACTCGCTTCTAAACCCAATAGAAAAGGTATCTAAAATAAATCGTTGGTATTGGGTGTTATTTACGTGCTGCACTACATCAAGGTCGCTGTATTTAACCTGATAGTGCTTCTCCGAGTTAACAAAGCCGGGGCCGTCTAGTTTTCCCAAATCCTCATCAATAGCAAGTTTATCAGGAAACATTTGTATGTTCATCGGAAAAGCATCGACAATTTGAGGCCTTTTTTTCTTAATATCAACCAGCATCCATCCGCTAATTGCTGAAATTAACACATCACCTTGTTTTGATTTAATCTCAAAATCTCTCCTTGAAAAAAACTTTTCGCGGTTAACCACCCAAGTATCCAAAGTCAATTCATCGCCCCAAACCGGAAATTTGTGAACAACTATTTTCATTCTTGTCAACACCCACAACATGCCCGATTTTAGCATATCCTGATAACCAAAACCATTTGCAGATGCATGATTTCCGGCAACTTCCTGTAAATAACCGGCAAGACTTGTTAGATTAAGCCTTGCTTTGGTATCCATTTGGTATGAACGGACTTTAAAATATTCGGTATAAATATCTGATTGCTTCATACAAACGCATTTTTTGAGGTAAAATTAGCTGATTTCAGGCGGGTTTTAAAATCAAATAAGCTTAAAAGTACACTACTCAAACAAAGATGTTTTTCGAAATAGCCCTAAGTGACTAACTATAAGACCAATACAATAAAAATGTGATTTTTTTCAAAAAAAAATGAAAAAAGGGGGTAACATTTTCGGGTTGAATGTTATTAATAAGAAAAGAGAAGTTTTGATTAAGACATTAAAAAAATACTAAACAAACCAGTTTTACTAATAAACCAATCAAAAAGAACTTTCCCTTTAGTTGTTCCTGCCGGAAGTCTGGGCAGCCCCGCCTGGTTCTTCCGGACTTTTTTTACCCGGCTAAACAAAAGAGCCCAGTTAAGGGTGTAAAAATTAGAATGGATAACTACTGTCATGAAAATCGACGCTTACAAGAAAGCTATAATCACCTTTTCCTCCTTTAAAAGTAAACCTGACCTTAATTTTCATTCCTTTATAGTTCTTCCAAACGGCTCTTATTACATCGTAACCCCAATGTCTTTTAACATATGGATCTACATAAGTTGTATCTCCCTCCTCCATATTATCGGCATCTCCATAATAAGTTGTAAAATCAGTAATAATTTTCTTTGTAAGCTTTAAGCACCTATCAAAATTTTTCTGATTGACCATTTGGATATATTTCTGCAAATAAATCCACTCCAACCTACCTTTCTTAAATTTGTATGACCATGATACATCAAAACCCGAAACCCGAAATTTTTCAGAAAAAGTAACCTCATCCTCGTAAATTTGACGGGGCATCTTCGGATATTCTTTCTCAAATTCGGTTAATGTTGTTCCAATAACAGCTTTGGGCTGTGCTAATATTTTTGTCATAGTAACTGCTAAAAACAATGCGAAATAAACTTTTGCACTCATTTTCGTCAATAAATGATATTTCAAGCCAAAAGTAACAGGATGCTAAAATATTAAATTTACGTTAAATTTACATTAATTTAACACAAACTAATGCATTGTAGCAGTGTTAAGCAAAAAAAATCCCGGATCAACCGGGATTTTACTTTATATGGAATTCTGTATTTAATTAGCCATAAACTTATTTACAATTTCATCAGAATCATAAGCTCCTTCATTTAGCTTTTTGCCAACTTCAGCAAATGCTTTAATTGTTCTGTCAACCTGTTCTAAAGTATGAACAGCAGTAGGAATAATCCTTAACATAATAGTCCCTTTTGGCACCACAGGATAAACAACAATTGAAGTAAATATATCGTAGTTTTCTCTTAAATCAAGCAATACATTTGTTCCTTGCGAAACACTTCCTTGAAAAAATACCGGAGTTACAGGAGATTCAGTCTTTCCAAGATTAAAGCCTTGTTCCTTTAAACCCTTTTGTAATGCATTGACTATTTTCCATAAATTGTCTTTAAATTCGGTGTTGTTCCTTATTAATTCTAACCTTTTTAAAGAACCAATTACCATTGGCATAGGCAATGATTTTGCAAAAATTTGCGAACGCATATTGTATTGCAGGTAATCAATAATAGCTTTATCGCCAGCTACAAAAGCACCTATACCAGCCATTGATTTGGCAAAAGTTCCAAAGTACAAGTCAATTTTATCCTGAACGCCAAAATGCTCACCAGTTCCAGCACCAGTTTTACCCATAGTGCCAAAGCCATGTGCATCATCAACCAACAGCCTGAAATTATACTTTTCTTTAAAATCAGTAATCACTTTTAGGTTTCCTAAATCGCCTTCCATGCCAAAAACACCTTCGGTGATAACAAAAATACCACCACCAGTTTTTGCAGCAAGTTTAGAAGCACGCTCCATTTGTGCAGCAAAACTCTCCATATCGTTATGCTGAAAAACAAAACGTTTGCCCATATGCATTCTCAATCCATCTAAAATACAAGCGTGCGAATCAGAATCATAAACAGCAACATCATTTCTACCTAATACTGAGTCAATTATTGAAATAATTCCCTGATATCCATAATTCAACAAGTATGAACGCTCTTTTCCAACAAATGCAGCTAGTTCTTCTTCCAGTTGTTCATGATATTTAGTTTGTCCACTCATCATTCTTGCTCCCATTGGGTAGGCCAAGCCCCATTCTTTTGCTGCATCAGCATCGGCTTTTCTTACTTCAGGGTGATTTCCCAGCCCTAAATAATTATTCAGGCTCCAATTCAACACCTCTTTGCCCCTAAACTTCATAATTGGCGCAATCTCCCCCTCTAACTTAGGGAACATGTAATAACCATGCCCAACTTCCTGGTATTTCCCAAGATCTGAATGAGTCATTTTCAAATTCTCAAAAATATCTGCATTTTTCATCCGCGTATATTTAGTTGTTTTTATTAATATGATGAATACATTATTTAACTTTTTATTCCAAGCCCATTAATGTTTCACCAGATCCTATTATTTAGAATTAATTTTTTCAATAATAAATTGATGCAAAAGTAATAGAAATCTAAAATTTGCCGAAATAAAATAGCAACAATGCAAATTGGGAAGTTTTATCTGCAAACAAAAAAAACCAACCTGCTGATTTATTGAGAGATAACACAACAAGCATAAAACTAGTTGAATACTGGTTTAACTTTTATTTTAATAAAATAGTTTTTATAAAGCATTAAACTTAGTACTTTCGCACAAATTTTTAAAGGGCAAATAATGCAAAAAGTAATTAGTGGAATTCAACAAGTGGGGATAGGTATTCCTAATGTTCATGAAGCATGGGAATGGTACCGCAAGCATTTTAAAATGGATATTGCGGCATTTGATGATGAAGGAACTGCTGAATTAATGCTTCCTTATACTGCAGGTAAGCCGCAGGACAGGCATGCTATTTTAGCTTTAAATCTGAAAGGAGGAGGAGGTTTTGAAATCTGGCAATACAAAAGCAGAGAACCTAAAGCGGCAGAATTTGATATTTCATTAGGAGATTTAGGGATATTTGCTGTAAAAATTAAAACAGAAAACATTTCAGAAACCTATCATTATTTCACCAGCCAAGGTATTGAGGTTTCCAAAAGAATTTATGAAGACCCAAATGGGAAAAAGCATTTTTTTGTAAAGGATCCTTATGGTAATGTTTTTCAGCTTGTGCAGAACAAGCACTGGTTTGTTAATAACCAGGACAATACTGGTGGAGCAGATGGTGTTGTGATTGGTGTTAGTGATATGGAAAAAGCACTCTACTTTTACAAAACCATCCTGGGTTATGATAAGGTTTTATATGACACACAAGGCAAGTTTGATGAGTTTTCGGGCCTAAAGGGTGGCAGCAATACCTTTCGCAGAGTTTTAATTACCCACTCAAGACCCAGAGAAGGTGCTTTTAGCAGACTGTTTGGCGATAGCAAAATAGAGTTGATTCAGGTACAGGACAGAACACCAAACAAAATTTTTGAAAACCGGCTTTGGGGCGATCTGGGTTTTATTCACCTTTGTTTTGACATTGCCGGAATTGAACTATTTAAGCAAGATTGCGCAACTGAAGGTTTTCCTTTTACTGTTGATAGTCGCCAAAATGGTTTAAATGGAAACTCATTCGATATGGGCGAAGCGGCCGGTCATTTTGCGTATATTGAAGATCCTGATGGGACATTAATTGAGCTGGTTGAGGCACACCGCATGCCTTTGATAAAAAAAATAGGTTGGAACCTTGATTTAAAAAAAAGGAACCGCACCAAGCCACTTCCTGACTGGATGTTAAAGTTACTAAGCTTAAAACGAGTTAAGAATTAACACATAGACCATAAATATTATGCTTGACAAAGAGAATCAATTAATACAAAAAATTGAAAATAAGGGCATTAAAGAACAGCTTGAAATCCTGGCTAAAGAATTCAAAGGTGAAATTGTTTTTTCAACTAGCCTTGGTCAGGAAGATCAGGTAATTACCGATATCATTTTCAAGAACAATATTGATATAAAAGTTTTCTCATTAGACACAGGTCGGTTGTTTGAAGAGACTTACAAAGTTTTACAAAAGACAATAGAAAAATACAACAAAGAAATTAATGTTTATTTTCCTGAATATGAGCAAGTTCAAGAACTTGTAACCAAAAAAGGACCTTATAGCTTTTATGAGTCAGTTGAAAACAGGAAAGAGTGTTGTAATATAAGAAAAGTAGTCCCTCTAAACAAAGCGTTAAAAGGCAATAAATTATGGATCACAGGTTTAAGAGCTGATCAATCTGAAGCAAGAACCGAACTCCCCTTGATTGCCTGGGACGAAAATTTTAAATTATTTAAATTCAACCCATTAAAAGACTGGAACCTTAACAAAGTTGTTGAATACCTAAAAGAAAACAGTGTCCCATACAACATTCTGCATGACAAGGGTTTTGTAAGTATTGGTTGTGCTCCCTGCACAAGGGCAATTAAACCTGGAGAACATATCCGAACCGGCCGATGGTGGTGGGAAGATAATACAAAAAAGGAGTGTGGACTGCATGAGCACAATGAAGCTAACAATAACAATCAGGCAAGTTTATCGCATTTTGTAAAAAAAATTTAATTTTAATGGCAAACTGAGTAGATTTGCACAAACTTTTTTATAGAAAAGGAGAAAGCATATGGACAAAATAACAATGAACCATTTGAGGGAGCTTGAGTCTGAATCAATACATGTTATCAGAGAAGTTGCAGCTCAATTTGAAAGACCTGCACTTTTGTTTTCTGGTGGTAAGGATTCAATCGTAATGTTTCATCTGGCAAGAAAAGCATTCTATCCAGCTAAAGTACCATTCCCTTTACTGCATATTGACACAGGGCATAATTTTCAGGAGACACTTGACTTTAGGGACAACCTTGCAAAAGAAACAGGAACTGAATTAATTGTTAAATATGTACAGGATTCTATTGACGAAGGAAAAGCAGTAGAAGAAAAAGGAGTAAATGCAAGCAGAAATAAACTGCAAACAGTTACATTGCTCGATGCCATTGAAAGCCTAAAGCTGGATGCCGCACTTGGTGGAGGCCGAAGAGATGAAGAAAAAGCAAGAGCAAAAGAGCGTTTCTTCTCACACAGAGATGATTTTGGACAATGGGATCCTAAAAATCAGCGTCCAGAATTATGGTCATTATATAATGGCAAAAAAAATATGGGAGAACATTTCAGAGTCTTTCCAATCAGTAACTGGACAGAAATGGATGTATGGCAGTACATCTACATGGATAATATTGCCATTCCTAGTTTATACTTCACACATAAAAGAAAAGTTTTTGAAAGAGATGGAACATGGCTGGCTCATGCACCATTTATGGAACTAAAAGAAACTGAAAAACTTATTGAAATGGATGTAAGGTGCCGGACAATTGGCGATATTACATGTACTGGTGTCACTTTATCAAAAGCAAATTCATTAGAGGATATTATTGAAGAAATAGCTTCAACAAGAACTACTGAAAGAGGAGGAAGAGCTGATGACAAACGTTCAGAAGCCGCAATGGAAGACAGAAAAAAAGAAGGCTATTTCTAGTTCATAATTTTAGTATAGTTTCGGAATTAAACATAAGCAAGCTGAATTAATTCAGCTGAAAAAAAAATAAAACAAAATGGCAGAAAATAAGCAAAGAGGCTACCTCGACATGGAGCTTTTAAGGTTCACTACTGCTGGTAGTGTTGATGATGGAAAAAGTACATTGATAGGAAGACTTTTATACGATAGTAAAGCTATTTTTGAAGACCAATTGGACGCAATTGAAGAAACCAGCAAAAGAAAAGGTGACGAAAGTATTGACTTGGCACTTTTAACTGATGGTTTAAGGGCTGAAAGGGAACAGGGCATAACCATTGATGTTGCTTACAGGTATTTTGCTACACCAAAACGAAAATTTATTATTGCCGATACTCCAGGACATATACAATACACCAGAAACATGGTTACTGGTGCATCAACAGCCAACCTGGCAATTATTTTAATTGATGCAAGACATGGAGTTATTGAGCAAACCCTAAGACATGCTTTTATTGCATCGTTATTGCAAATTCCTCATGTAGTGGTTTGTATTAATAAAATGGACTTGGTTGATTATAGCCAGAAAGTTTATGAAAAAATCAGGCAACAATTTATGGAGTTTGCACCAAAGCTAGATGTTCAGGATGTCCATTTTATCCCAATAAGTGCATTAAATGGCGACAACGTTGTTAAGAGATCGGAAAGCATGGATTGGTATGAGGGCGCAACTTTAATGTACACCCTTGAAAATGTATACATTGGCAGTGACCAGAACCACTTTGATGCAAGGTTCCCTGTTCAATATGTTATTCGCCCACAAACTGATGAATTTCATGACTACAGAGGATATGCTGGAAAAATTGAAGGTGGTATCTTTAATGTTGGGGATAGTGTACATGTGCTACCATCGGGTCTGACAAGTAAAATAAAAACAATCGATTTTTTTAAAGAAAGTTTAAAGACTGCTGCAAAACCACAATCAGTTACTATTACCCTTGAAGACGATATTGATATTAGCCGGGGAGATATGATTGTAAATTCAAGTAATGTGCCTAAATCATCGCAGGAGATTGAAATGATGATTTGCTGGTTTAATGAAAAACCTATTGTTTTAAGAGGCAAATATAACCTAAAACATACTTCGAAAGATGTAAAGTGCATGATTACCGGAGTATCATATAAAATGGATATCAATAAGTTGGAAAAAAACTACGAAGACAAAGGCATCCAAATGAATGATATCGCCAAAATTTCAATAAAAACAACTTCCCCTCTTTTCTTTGATTCATACAGAAATAACAGAAACACAGGAAGTATTATTTTAATTGATGAAGCAACAAATGAAACTGTAGCGGCTGGAATGATTTTATAGTCTAATCATATATAAACCATAAAAAATCAACCATCGGGCATAATAAATTATCCGATAGTTGACAATCCTATTATGAGCTTCGATGGTATCCTGGTACTAATTGTATTGGCATTTATACTGGTGTCACTCTACTTTGAAATTGTAGGGCCTGGGTTTACTTTTGTGATAGCTGTTGCAGTTTTAGGCGCCTTTAAAGTACTTTCTCCTGCTGAAATCTTACAGGGATTTGCTAATGAGCAAATTGCGGTAATTATTATGCTCTTGCTGCTTGGCGATGTTTTTCGGCGAACTTCTGTACTTGATATCTTTTTTGACCAGGTTTTTAAGTATGCCAAATCATACAAACATTTTATGGCGCGGCTAATGTTTATAGTCGCCCCGCTATCGGCATTTTTAAACAACACTCCACTGGTCGCTATCCTTATTCCATATGTACATAACTGGAGTTCAAAAAACAAAGTGCATGTTTCTAAATTAATGATGCCTTTGTCCTATGCAGCAATTTTAGGAGGTTGTGCCACACTTATAGGGACATCTACAAACCTGATAGTCAATGGGCTAGTTATTGATCAGGAAATAATCCCGGATTTAAAACCGCTAGAAATTTTTGACTTTGCATATGTGGGCATACCCATGATATTTATTGGGTCATTGTACATGCTATTTATTGGCCATAAGCTAATACCTGAAAGAAAAGACACCTTGCAAAATATCACGATGGATACAAGGGAGTATGTTTTTGAATTACAATTAAAAAAAGGAAGCGAAGTTATCGGGCAATCACGAAAAGAGGCGCAATTTCTTAAAAATGAAGGCTTTATGCTTGCAGAAGTGTATCGAAAAGGAATACTTTTTCAGCGGATTGGTCTGAACTTTGTTTTCAAGGAGGATGACATACTCCTGTTTGTGGGAAAAAAAGAAGCGATTGCCGAATTGGTTAATGCCGATAAAAAAAGAATAATTCCTTCGGTAGGGATGTTTTCTAAAAGGCCAAAATCTGAAATTATTGAAATCGTTATATCTCATAATTCAAGCATGATTGGCAAACGATTAATGTATGAAAACTTTAGAGGGAAATATGATGCAACTGTTTTAGCAGTGCACAGAAACGGAGAAAATATAAATGGGCAAATTGCAAATATTGAATTAAGGGCAGGTGATGCCTTATTATTAATGGCAGGGACTGAATTTAATCAATTAAGTAAATCAACCCATGATTTTTACTTGATTTCAAAAATTAAAGAAATTAGAAGGTTAGGCCTGTTGAAAACAGCAACACTTATTGTAGGTACACCACTTGTAATACTTTTAAACATATTAGGTATCAGTAAATTATTTACGGGGTTACTGGTCTTGCTTATTTTAACACAACTTCTAAAAATAATAAGCCCCAAAGACATGGCCAGAAGTGTTGACTACGAACTTGCCTTTATCATTGCCCTGTCGCTTGCACTTGGAATTGCTATGATAAATACAGGTGTTGCAGAAATGCTGGCAAATGGAGTGATGTTTGCATTTAAACCACTGGGAAAATATGGTGCGCTTTATGGTATTTACATAATTACTGCTCTATTAGCGGGTTTTATTACCAACAAGGCTGCGGTTGCCATCGTTTTTCCAATAGCCCTTAGCATATCCTTGCAAATGCATCTTCCACCAACTCCGTTTATTTTAATTGTGTCTTTTGCTGCGGCTGCAAATTTCATGACACCAATAGGGTACCAAACTAATCTTATGATTTATGGGCCGGGTGGCTATAAATTTAGAGATTATTTAAAAGTTGGCACACCACTTACTATAATTTATATGCTGGTTACAGTAACCATTTTAAGTAGAATTTATTTTTAAACTAAGATATGTCAAAAATTTCGATAGAAGAACTGGTAAAACCATCCATTAAAGCAGCTTTAAAGGCCGGGCAGGAAATAATGCATGTGTATGAAAACGAGGATTTTAATATAGAGTTTAAAGATGATAATTCTCCATTAACAGTAGCTGATAAACGGGCGCATGATATTATTTGCAAAGAATTGGAAAACACCGAAATTCCTGTTTTAAGTGAAGAATCAAAGGCTATTCCTTTTGAGGAGCGGAAAAACTGGGAAGTGTTTTGGTTAGTAGATCCTTTAGACGGAACAAAAGAATTCATTAAACGAAATGGAGAATTCACCGTTAACATTGCGTTAATGATAAACAAAAAGCCTGTTTTAGGAATTATTTACGCCCCAGTTTTAAAAAAACTCTACTATGGATACCAAAACAATGCTTTTTTGGTTAACGAACTTGATTTTTCGATGAATGAAGCTGAACTTTTAGCTCAAATTGACCAAAAATCAATAAGTTTGCCAATCGAAAATTTAAAAGATAAATATACAGTGGTTGCTAGTAGATCTCATATGTCGGATGAAACCAAAGAATATATTGAATCATTAAAAAAAGAAAAAGGACAAATTGAAATAAGAAGTATTGGTAGTTCATTAAAACTTTGCCTGGTTGCTGAGGGCAGTGCAGATGTTTATCCCAGGTTTGGGCCAACAATGGAATGGGATATTGGGGCAGGGCATGCAATTATTGAAGCTTCAGGTGCCCAACTAACTCAAACAGATGGAATAGCACCATTGAATTACAACAAAGAAAACTTATTAAACCCCTGGTTTATTGTAAACAAAAAATAAAGAAGAAAAATTTAGAACCTAGCCCGTTTGGTTAGAGTAGTTTTCTTTCAATGGGCTCTTTCGGGTTCATATGACTTTAAAAAGTAATTAAAAAATAAACTGATGAATCAAAAATTTCATTTCGAATGTCAAAACTGTAAAACAATAATAAATAGTTTTAAAGAATGGTTTGCCAACAATCAAAAATGTCCTTCATGTGGTAAATCTCATGTCAAAACCATCTATTCAACTGACCATGAAAGAATTAAAGAATTGGTTTCGAAAGATGCAAGACCAGAAAGCCTTTGGCATTATTTTGACTTTCTCCCGTTAAATAACAAAGAAAACATTATTACCGAAGGCGAAGGAATTGCACCAATTGAAAGATGGGCTTTTTTAGAAGAATATGCTAAAAGGAAGTACAACCTGAATTTGGAGATATTTGTCAACAGAAATGATAAAAGTTTTGCCACTGGAACATTTAAAGATAAAGGAGGCACGCTAGCTGCCAGCGTACTTAAAGAAGAAGGAATTAAAGAATATGTTGTTGCAAGCACAGGAAATACGGCTACAGCCTTTGCCCACTACCTGGCAAAGGCTGGTGTTTCGCTTTCAGTATTCTTGCCCGAAAATGCATTACACGATAGTGTTGCACATATTGGAACCTACGGACAAAAAGCCTACAGTGTAAAAGGCGACTATGCAAAGGCAAAGAAAGTAGCTGCTGACTATGCTGAAAAATATGGGATTTTAATGACAGGTGGAAATTTAGATCCCCTAAGATTGGAATCAAAAAAAACCCAGGTCTTTGAAATGCTCCGGGTGATGGGAAAAACTCCGGATGTATACGTCCAGGCATTAAGTGGTGGCACAGGCCCTTTTGCTGTAGAAAAAGCTTTCGACGATTTGGCAGGAACCGGTTTAGCTAATGAACTGCCAAGGTTTTTATTGGCTCAGGGCGACAGGTGTAACCCGCAAGCACAAGCATGGGCAAAAGCAAAAGCAGAGGGTTTTCCAGAGGGTTTCGAAAATGAATATCCAGTAATTGAAAACCCCGAACCTTTAATACCAACTATTGCAACAGGAGATCCTAAAACCTATCCATTAATGGGCCCATTAGTAAAAAAATCTGGTGGTGAAATATTTACCATACCTGAACAAATGGCAATTGATGCAGCAAGGCTGGTTGCTTTTGAAAGAGTAATAAAAATAGGACCTGCATCAACAGCTGCTGTTTTGGGTTTATTTGAATCCTTAAAACAGGGATTTATAAAAGATGGTGAAACTGTTTTTGTTAACATGGGCGAAGGTGCCAACAGGGCTTTTGGTTTCATGCACGAAGCTGCTTACACCACCGAAGAGGTTAGTTCGGTAGATGACTGCAAACGATTTGACCGAAACGACTATAAGGATAAAGTATGGGAACCTTTTAAAAATTACTAAACAAGGTAACCGTCTCATTAAAAGAAGATTACCTATATCTTATGGAGTTTATTTTAAAGATAAACTCTTTTTTTTGCATAAATTTATTACAACCGAAAGGAAATTGAATTATATTTGTAAACATTGCAAAATTTCAAATAACCTTTACTAAAAGTTTACACAAAACAACAAAACATGAGAATTGCTGTAGATTTTGACGGCACCATTGTAGAACATAAATATCCCAAAATTGGCAAACTAATGCCCTTTGCTATTGAAACGCTTATTGAGCTTCAGAAGCAAGGATATGAACTTGTCTTGTGGACTTACAGGGCTGGAAAGTACCTTGACGAAGCAGTTGAATTTTGCCGGGAAAGAGGGCTTGAGTTTTATGCTGTCAATAAAAATTCGCCAGATGAGATTTTAGATGAATGTAATATTAGCAGAAAAATATACGCAGATATATATATTGATGACAGAAATATAGGCGGTTTTCCGGGCTGGAGTTACATTTGGAAATTACTTAATAAAAACGATCCTTTTAGCGCTGGGGATGATTATGAAATATTCCCACTAAAAAAAAAGGAAACCTTTTCGGGAAAAATAAAAAAAATCCTTAGTTCTATTAATTATTAATCTTCAAAAACCTAAATATGGGAATTAACAAAGTAATTTTAGTTGGCCACGTGGGCAAAGATCCTGAAGTTCAATATGTAAAAGAAGATGTGCCTGTAGCACGCCTTACTCTTGCAACAAGCGAAACCTATAAAGACCGGAACTCCGGTGAAAAAAAAACCAATACCGAATGGCATAACCTTGTGGTATGGAGGGGACTGGCAAAGGTAGTAGAACAATATGTAAAAAAAGGTTCACAACTCTACGTTGAGGGTAAACTTAGTACAAGGAGTTATGAAAAGGATGGAGTAACCAAGTATTTCACAGAGGTGGTTGTAAACAATATCGAAATGCTTGGCAGGCCTTCTGAATCAGGCGGTTCAAACACAGCATCAACTTCTACAGAAGCACCAACAAATCAAATAAACGAGTTTGATAGCAATGAAGCCAGTACTTTTGAAGAAACGGACGATCTCCCTTTTTAATACAAAGGATAACATAATAGCCCGGCTTGCAAATTGCAAGCCGGTTTTTTCTTAAATACCCCTCAAAACATTTAATAACTTTTACAAAAAATATGAGGGTTTTTTAAAAAAAACTTGCAATTTCGCATTCTAAAAGTTACCATCAAGTTGCTGTAACTAATGTTTAACAAATAATTTAAACTTTGGAAACGGATCCTTTACCCGAATCTGTATATTTATTAGCTATTACTTTTCAAAATCTGGACACAGGAAGCCTGATTGGCTTGATTGTAGTTATCTTATTACTAATTAGCTCGGCATTAATTTCAGGATCTGAGGTTGCCTTTTTTTCACTCTCTCCTGCCAATAAAGAAAAACTTAATGAAGATAAACAAGGGAATAGTATTAAAGTTGTTAGTTTATTAAAAAAGCCCGAAAAACTTTTAGCAACAATACTAATTACCAATAATTTTGTAAATATTGGCATTGTTATATTGTCTACTTTTCTTACAGACAATTTGCTTGTTTTTACTAACATTGAAAATTGGATTGTTTTCACCATCAAAATTGTATTGGTAACTTTCTTATTACTCCTTTTTGGTGAAATTATTCCTAAAGTATACGCTGCCAGGTTTGCACAAAAGTTTTCGTTATTTATGGCCTATCCAGTTTACGTACTCAATCAGTTTTTCAGCCCGCTAAGTACCTTGCTTATTAGCTCCACTTCATTTGTCAATAAACGATTAGCGAAGAAAAAGCCCGACATTTCTATCAACGACCTTTCTAATGCGCTTGAGCTGACTGAAAACCAAATAAAAGACAACAAAAAAATTCTGGAAGGAATTGTAAGTTATGGCTCTACTGATGCTTGCGAAATTATGAAACCACGTGTGGATGTGATTGCAATTGATATCCAGTTAAGGTTTAGTGAATTAATTGAGAAAATAAAAAAGTACAACTATTCAAGAATACCTGTTTATGCCGAAACATTTGATAAAATAAAAGGGGTTTTATTTGTAAAAGACCTGTTACCCCATTTTCACAAGCCTACTTTTATTTGGCAATCACTTATTCGGCCAGCCTATTTTGTTCCTGAATCAAAAAAAATAAATGATTTGCTGCTTGATTTTCAAGCAAAAAAAAGCCATATGGCAATTGTTATTGATGAATATGGAGGAACAAGTGGAATAGTTACATTAGAAGATGTTTTAGAAGAAATTGTTGGCGATATTTTAGATGAATTTGAGGCCGATGATGTTTCCTATAAAAAAATTGATGACCAAAACTATATTTTTGAAGGGAAAACGCTATTAATTGATTTTTATAAGATTTTGAATTTTGATGATACGATTTTTGATGCCATAAGAGGTGAAGCAGATACTTTGGCTGGATTGATTTTAGAAATGAAGGGTGAAATACCAAAAATTGGCTCAGAAATAAAATATGAGAACTTCACCTTTAAAATTATTGCTGCTGATAAGCGAAGAATAAAAAGCATAAAGGTCACTTTTAAGTAAAAAATATGATGAAAATACAAAGCTATTTGTTTTTTGTAACTCTATTTGTTGCATTTTCATGTAACGAAACATACACACCAAAGCCAAAAGGATATTTTAGGATTACATTCCCTGAAAAACAATACACAAAGTTTAATTCTGATGCTCCCTACACGTTTGACATTCCAAAATATAGCCAAATGGTACCTTACAAATTGGATAATGCCGAGCCATGGTGGTATGATCTGACATTTCCGGAAATGAAAGGTAAAATTCATTTAACTTATAGAAAAGTAAACAATAACATTAGCGCGTATGTTGCAGATACCCGCGAACTTGTAAATAAGCACACGATTAAAGCAGAGGCAATAGAACCAAAAATTCTGGAATATAAAGAGCGAGACGTTATTGCGGTAGTTTTTGAAATAAAAGGGAATGCAGCAACACCCTATCAGTTTTTTGCCACCGACAGCACCAGCCATTTCCTCAGGGGCTCACTCTATTTTAGTGTCTACCCCAATAAAGATTCTTTAGCACCAGTGGTTGATTTTATAAAAAAGGACATTTACAAATTAATTGAAACTCTTGAGTGGAAGTAGCCAGACTAGATTTGTATTGAACAAAAAACAGACAGGCTTTCTAATTAAAGGTTTGCATGCTGCTTTTTTTTAATTATTTTCGCAGCTAAAAGCCAAATATCCATGCCACTTTGCTACAAAATTGATAATGATAACTTTTCTCTGGGTTTGTGGGAACTCTCAGAAAGCGAAGACGTGCTATTGGGTAAATTTGCTGCTATGGCTCCTAAAAATGAAGTTTTAAAAGCAAAACGATTTAAATATCCCGCCAGAAAGTTAGAATGGATGGCAGCAAGACTGCTGATGTACGAACTACTTAATAAAGTTATTTCAATTGAATATGATGAAAATGGCAAACCTCTAATCAATAACAGAGAGCAATGCATCAGCATTTCACACACCAAAGGAATAGTTGCTGTAATTGTCACAAACAATATGGCTGGCATAGATATCGAAATGAAAAATGAACGGGTACTTAGGATTGAAAACAAATTTATTAGTGGCCTGGAAAAAGATCAGATTACTGAAAAAAACAAAGCTGAATATCTTTTAGCTTATTGGTCGGGAAAAGAAACACTTTACAAAATACACGGAGGGAAAGGTTTGGATTTCAAGAAAAATCTTTACATCAGTCCTTTCAAATTGGAAAACAAGGGTGTGTTTACAGGTGAAATTTTCACCGACAACCAAAGTAGAGCCTATAGTTTAAATTATTTTAATTATACTTCGCAATTTAATAACAATAATTATCTTATTGTTTATTACTACAACTAAGCATGGTTAACTCAAATAGCACATCCTACCAGGAACTATTCAAGCCTGGCAAAAAAAAAATTGGTGTTTTAATCGACCCCGATAAACATTCGGAACTTTCTCTTAATGAATTAATTAGCTTGTCGGATCAGGCCAGCGTTGACTTTTTTCTTATTGGGGGCAGCCTTCTCTTTACTTCAATTGATTTTACAATAAAAAAGATAAAATCACTTACAAATACACCGTTAATTTTATTCCCGGGCAACCTAACCCAACTTTCGGGTGAAGTAGATGCAATGATGCTGCTTAGTCTGATTTCAGGAAGAAACCCAGAATTGCTAATTGGTAATCATGTGCTGGCAGCGCCCATTATTAAAAAATTTGGTATAAAAGCCATCCCTACAGGTTATATGCTTATTGGAACCGGCAGGGCCACATCAGTTGAATATATTAGCAATACCAAACCCATTCCATCAAACAAAACAGACATTGCTATAGCCACAGCTATTGCAGGGGAACTTTTAGGGCACCAACTTATTTACATGGATGGAGGGAGCGGTGCAGACAGCCCTATCCCAGCTGAAATGATTATAGGTGTGAAGGAAAACATTAGTATCCCACTGATTATTGGCGGTGGACTGAAGACAAGTGAAGCCGTTAAAAATGCATGCAAAGCCGGAGCAGATATTGTTATTGTAGGAAATGTTCTGGAAAAAGAAAAAGATTTGATTTTTGAGTTTTCTTCAATTGTTCATGGGTTTTAACCCTTCAACAGGTGTTACAATGAACTTGTGGAACAGCTAAGAGGGACGGGTTAAGGTCAAAATTAAGGTTGAGGAATTATTTGTGTAAGCCAATTTCAAGACCAACATTTAAACGGGGAAAGAAATAGTCGCCAACTTCATCCCTAAACTCCTGGGTCAATAATTCATTCATTCTGTATGAGGCAGTTAAAACAAAACGGTTTAGGCCAATTCGTCCTCTGAAACCATAATGGAATTTTTCCACATAATCCAGATCAGATAAAATAACCCTTTGACTGCCGGCCTGAGAAGGTTGCGCATTTTTGTCAATTTTATCCTGATACATATGCTTTACTCTAAACGACCAATTATAATAAGCACCTATATCAACAAAGCGACCAATAACATTCCCCCTTTTTCCAAAGTTGAACCGTAAAAAAACATCCGGCCCCAAGTTGTTATAACGCAGCTTTTCTTTATCGTGATGTATATTGTTTGGCACCATTTTTTCATCATTCTGCAATAGGTTAAATACATCGTTAGTATAATTTATGCCCGCGCCAATGGCAAACCACTTGGTTAATTTATATTTATAACGCCAGCCTACCGAAAACATAGTTGAAGAACCGGGTTTGGTTTCTATTTCATTATCTTCATTGCCAGGGATATAAACTGCCAACCCAAGATACAAGTGTGTGAAGTGTCTGAAATTTGGTCCTCTTTTAGGCATTTTAAAATCGTAATCACTAATTTTTTCGTGCAATAAAACTGTTTGTCCTTGAATAAAATTGCAAACAACTACAAGCAGAAATAAAAACAAATATCTTTTCACAAGTTTTTGATTTTAGGTTTAAAAACTATTTAAGTTGAATACTATTTGTAAAACCCTTATAATGAGCACGTAACACTCTTCCGCCAGGATATTCGTTTCTTACAATAGCCGCTGCTGTTTTTTTATAAACATCAATTAACCAGTAATCATCTAAATATCCTTCATTGTTTTCAATGTGATAAAACAAATAATTAGTGCTTTGAAAATAGTTTTTATCGATAAACTCTTTCTTTATCTCTATGAAAATAGTATCACCTGTCTCAATAAATTCAAAAGTGGGTTCTATATTCTGATAAACACCGGTATCTACAAAATACGAAGCCTGTGGCACTCCATAACCATGCGCATAATCAAAATAAGGGAACAAATGTGCTGACTCTGTTATTTTCTCAAAAAGCTGCATATTGGTCAGATAATTCATTTTTTGCCAGGCACAGGCCGCAAAACCAGTTATAAATGGCGCTGCAAAAGATGTCCCTTTCACTTTCTCTAATTTTGTCTTGCCAGCCACAATTGCACGTCCAAAAGCAACCACATTTGGCTTTAGCCGATAATCAGCAGTTGGCCCATAAGAACTAAATCCTGCGTGAAAATCAGTTAGGGGACTAATGGCACCAACGCTTAAAACACTATCGGCATCAGCTGGTGTGGCCATTATTTTCCAATCATGGTTGCCATCATTGCCCATTGCATTAACAACCAACATACCTTTGTTAGCCGCCATGTTTGCGGCCATTGCTACCAGGCTGGTATGGCCATTCATTTCAAAGGTATTGTATCGCTCGTAAGTATATGCTAATGAACTATTTATGATATCAGCGCCATTTTTATCTGCCCATTCCATTGCTTCCAACCAGTATTCTTCTTCCACCATGCTTTCCCGCTCAATTTCGGTTCTGGCAAGCAGAAACTCAGCATCGGTAGCCAGGCCAAGGTTTTTGTCATTAATTCTGCCGGCAATGCACGATAGCACCATGGTTCCATGGGGGTTGTTTGCATAAACAAAGGGCTTCTTTCGTGCAAAATCCCAGGTTTGTTTTATTCGGTTGTTTTTTCTTAGGTGTTCAAAAACTGGAATTTTATCTACTCCCGGGAAACCTGCATCAAAAACAGCAATGGTAACCCCTTTTCCTGTGTACCCATTTTTCGTAAAAAGGCTTCCCTGCATCCTTTCCAACTGCTCGCTCCAAAGCTTTTGCTCATCTTCTCTTAAAACCGTATCGTAAACTGCTGCAACAACAAAATTGGATTTTAGAAAGGCTGCAACCTTCTTTACAAAAGGTAATTGCTTAATTTTTTCTAATTGAAACTCATCTGCAGTTACCGAAACAGCATTAAACCACCTTAATTGACAATTTACTTGTTCAGACAACTTAGCAACTTCATCAACATAACGACTGTTTAATGGGAAATCAGTTGAATCAATAAGTGGTATTGCTGATTTAACTCTTCGCTCAATAGCTTTTTTATCAAAATAGCTATAAGGATCAAATACCACCTCCTTTTTATCAGTAAAAAACACCCAGTAGCGATTTTGGGCAGTTGTTTTTGCTGTAAAAAAAGAGAAACAAACAATAATTAATAAGAATCTCAAGAAATTATTATGGTGTAAAATGCGAAACATCAACTTTATTATCCAAGTGTTTAAATTATAGTTAAGTTGCTGAAAATTAAACAAGCCCTATCTACTGAGCAATTAAATTTCTTACAAAAATCCCTCTATGAGGGTTTCAATAAGTTTTAGCAAAGATAATAAAGTTTGTAACTTGGAAATTAGAAATTTCAAATTTGAACCCAGAAAGTTATTGAATAAAAGGCTGTTTGAAAAGCACCAAAGGAAGGTTATTGCGACAAGAATCAAGTCGGCAGCCTCTCAACATATGGGATATTATAAGCTAAAAGCCCCTTTGTTTCGTTAGGAATGACTGCTTTTGGAAGACAGCCCATTGAGCAAACTGAAACGAATCGCTCCTCTACTTTAAATTAACGCTCAATTCCAATTCTAAAAAATAGTAATTCACAGCTGAAATTTGGTAAATGTCGTTTAACAGAGCGCTTTCATCTATATAAGAATTTTTGTCGTTATAAACTTCGACAACAGTTGTTCCGTTTTTATTAATTCTCACATACCAGATGCTGTTATCATCCTTTGGATAATATGCATCAGGTAAGCTCCACGAAATAGTAGCTGGATTATGATGCATCGTAATCAGGCGGAACAAAAACTCCACACCTGAAATCACCTACAAGTATATCGTTGTATCCTCTTAATTCATCCTGTGGAGGTACACCTGGTTCGCTTTTTTCTTTATCGCATGAATAAACACATGAAATAAATACAAGACCGATTAATAAATTTTCATGGATCAGTTTTTTTTAAGGTTCACACTAGTGTTAAGTCACATCTTAAATGACGGTTGCAATTATCCGCTTAGCGGGTTCTTGAGTTGTGTAATTAGCTTATTTTTAATGCTTAGCATTTTATAATCAGACCCGCTTAGCGGTTTTTATACCATCAAAATATCATTGATATAACAATAGATATGATCGCTTAAAAACAACTTTCCCTATGCACAATTCATTATCTTTCTCTTAAAATACACCTTTTACACTGTGTGGTCGAAACTCATTATTGCACCTTGCATACATAATAGTAAAAAAACACTTAATTGCCTTTTTTATAATTGCTGCAAAGTTATCAACGCGAAATGCTTCTGACTCTATTCACTATCCACCAGCCCCTTAATCAATTTTCCTGTTGCCCCGCTCGGATAAGAAATGTTTAAAAAATGGCATAATGTGGGTGCAATATCTTTCATATGAATAGGTTCAAGAATTTCCGTGTGCTTTATTTTCCAACCATAAAATAGTAACGGAACATGCGCATCATAACGATATGGTGAACTCTGTTGGATAGCTCCTTTTGAATTATACCTTCTTTTTTCAATCCAGCCAGGTTTAAGGTTTATCATAATATCACCAGAGCGCACTAAACTGTAGCTATTCTGAAACTTACGCATGTTTCCTTCGGTAAAATTATTGGTTTGTAATACCGTGCCAGTTGTTGCATTAGCCACCCCCTCGAACTCACTTATAAACTGGGCTGCTTTTAATTGCACTTCGGCCAGCGATAGTTTTGCAGCATCAACCAACAACTGGTTCAAGTAAATTTGTTTGTCAGAATAGTATTTCACCCAGCCACTGCGCCCGTATAAAGCTTTTAAATAACTATTGAGCAGAAAAATGGCCTTTCGCGAATCAAATTCACCCGATGGAACACCTATATCCTTATTAAAATCCGGATTATCTGCAACCCCTTTGTCACTGGTTAAAACAACAATCGCATTTTCTTTTCCTACCCGATTGTCAACTACATTAAGTAAATGGGCAATCTCCCTGTCTAATCGTAAATATACATCCTCTAATTCAACCGAACGTACACCAAAAAGATCAGTAACATAACCCGTTGTAGCAAAAGAAATTGTAAGTAGGTCGGGATGTTCATCTTTCCCCAATTCTTCAAAAATAATTGCGGCAACTGCTAAACTTGCTGTGTAAGAGTTGCCATAAGGGGTGTACTTTATTACTTTTTCTCCCTCTGTTAAGCTTAAGAGCTTAAGATTATAGGGGAAAGTTCTTTGATGATTACTAAAACCTGTTTCATACGAATTGTTATCGGCTAAACTTTGCTGATAACTTGCAATTGGATTAAGCGTGTTCCACTCACGTGACAAATACAAGGGAACCAATTCTTTTTTATTAAAATCGCGCACCCAACCTGGCAATGAATCCATGTAGTAGGCACTACTAACCCAATCTGCTGTGTTTTCATCCATCCAGTAGGCCGCATTTGCAAGGTACCCACCAGATAACACTGAGGCATAGTTTTTTATCGAAATACTAATTACCTTGGATCTTTTAAAATTGGAAGCTCTCAACTCATCTCCAAGGGTTGATCCTATAATTTGTTTAGGCGAATATTTATTTCTATCGAACGTTTCAATAGTACTATCCAGCTTTTGATCATCCACACAAAACTGAGTTTTGTTTCTAAGCCTCACATACCAGTCATTTGAAACAATACCATGTTCAGAAGGATTAGAGCCAGTTGTAATGGTAGTATACCCAGGTGCGGATTCTGTCACCATGTAATCATAATAAGCATCCATACAAAATGCACCTTCATTTATCAACCTTTTGAAGCCATTATTTGAAAACCTGTCCCAATATCGTTGGATAATATCATAGCGCATTTGTTCAACCACCACCTGAATAACTAATTTTGGCTTTTGGGGAATGTCTTTTTGTTGAGCATATCCGTTATTGAAATAAAAAATAGCAAGAAGAATAAGTGATAATTTTTTGAACATATTTCCTTTTTCATTTAAGAGGCACAAATATAGCTGAATTTGTATTTAAATTGGTAAGTAAAAACAAACAATATCGTAAAACAAGCCCCCAATAACTTTAGATTAACTTCACAATCAGAAATTTACCTAATCGTGGTTATTAACAGTCATTTTTTCAGTTTGGGAAAAAATATTTTATAAGAATCAAAAAAAAACATTACATTTGGTTTTAATTTATAAATTATCTAACCCGAGCAAATTTTTTAGACTATGGAAAATAATGAAGAAAAAACTGTAAATGAAAACACTGGTGCAGTAAATGCGCAAGATGACAAATTAATTGGTATTTTAAGCTATCTAGGTCTTTTATGGATTGTTGCATTCATTTTATATGGAAACAAAAAAACTGAATACAACAAGTTTCATGTAAAAGAAGGACTTGGACTTCTTATTTTTGGGGTAGCCTTATATATCCTTAGCTTTATTATTAATTACATTCCAATTATTAACCTAATCTGGGGTATTTTGATGATATTTGTTTATATTTTCATGTTGGTAGTAATGATAATTGGAATTATTAATGCTGCTAATGGTGCTCAAAAACCATTACCTTTAATTAGCAAATTAATTACAGAGAAATTTCTTGCTAACTTTGGGTAGTTAGCCTTAATTATACAAAAAGCTATGTTTTGTTTTTCAAAGCATAGCTTTTTTGTTTCTGGCCTCTCCAAATCAATAAATTAATAACCATGAAAAAGGCTGTCCGTATAATTTTTCTATTAATTGCATGTGTTTTTTTGGTTAACAATTTAACTAAAGCCCAATATATTAAAGAAAAAAAGACCACCCGTATCTTATTTATTTTTGATGCCTCAAACAGCATGAACGGGAAATGGGAGAGCGACAAAAAAATCACTATTGCCCGCAGGTTATTAATAGAACTGGTTGATAGCCTTGAAAAAATTGAAGGCACCCAGTTGGCATTAAGGGTTTACGGTCATCAATTTAAAGTGCCCCCTCAGGTTTGCACCGATTCTAAGCTGGAAGTGCCTTTTGCATGGAACAATGCACCAAAAATAAGAGAAAAACTGAATGAAATTCTACCAAAAGGAACTACTCCTATTGCGTATTCTTTAGAACAATCAGGCAATGATTTCCCAACCTGCAAGAATTGCAAAAACGTAATTGTTTTAATAACAGACGGGATTGAAGCTTGCGAAGGCGATCCTTGTGCTATTGCTTTAATGCTGCAACGGAAAGGAATCAGTCTTAAGCCCTATGTTATTGGAATTGGTCTTGATATGGAAACTAAACAGGCTTTTGAGTGTGTAGGTAAGTTTTTTGATGCAGACAACGAAGAAAGGTTTGAAGACATCTTGCAGGATGTTGTTAAACAAGCACTTAACCAAACTTCGGCACAAATAAACCTGTTGGATATTTACAATAAACCAACAGAGACAGATGTGAATATGACTTTTTATGATCAGAAAACCAACAAACGACTTTTTAATACCATTCATACCCTAAATAAAAATGGTGATCCGGACACTATTTTCCTTGAACCCAGGATTACGTATAAAATTGTTGTTAACACTATCCCGCAAGTTGTTATTGAAAATATTAAAATTAAGCCACAAAGGCATAATATTATAAAAAAACCTGCTCCCCAGGGATACTTAAAAGTTATACAAGAAAGAGGTGTGCAATACAGAGACATGAAGTTTATTGTTAGAAAGGCAGGCCAATTAACTACATTAAATGCTCAGACCATTGGCGAACGTGAAAAATATCTAGTTGAAAAGTATGATATTGAATTGCTTACACTGCCAAGAATCTATCACTACAATGTAAAAATAAACCAGAGTAAAACCACCACCCTAAAGGTTCCTGAGCCGGGTATTGCCAATATCTCAATGCCTGCGAAAGGTTATGGTAGTTTATATGTTTTAATAAATGGAAAACAGGAGTGGGTTTGCAACCTGAATCAGTTAACAAAAACTGCGCTTAATCTGCAACCAGGTAGCTACATGGTCATTTACCGAACTGGGCTGGCAACTAAAATGGACATGTCGGTAATTAAAGAATTCAAAGTGGTTTCAGGTAGATCGGTTTCTGTTGAATTTTAAGATAAAATAAGGAGAAGAAGTTATCTGAGAAGCCGTCATTCTGAGTGGCGGGAAGGAGCCTCCCGACTACATAGTCTGACTTTCAGAACATTACCCCTCTCCTACTCTTCGCGACAACTTTCTGCAGGAAGCTCAAAAAAATAAAAAACCCACAGCAAAGTATTTTCACTGTGGGTAGTTTTTTAACTTGGCAAGTCTTAAAGACTTTTTAAATTTATATTTTTTTATTCGCCAAGCAATTCTTTAGCCAATAAAAGTGCTGTTTTTTGTCTGTCAACCAAAGTGCCCATTTTTTCATTGGCTTTATCCAATGCTTCAACAGATTTTTTTGTGTTTTTAACGGCTTTTGGTGCTTTCATTTTTGGCTTCACGTTTTTAGCGTTTTTAACCATTGTTTGCCCCTGTCCTTTTAATTGTTTTAATTCACCTTTTAATCCTGGAATTGCCTCATTTATTTCGTTTAAGGCTTTTACATCATTTCTAAGCGATTTCAAATCAATATTATCCTTATCTTTTTGGTATTCAACAAGGTTCGCTTCAACCTTTGCAAGGTTCTTGTCTAATTTACATACGTTGAAATAAGTATCAAACGAGCTGTTTTTAAAATTATCAAAGTCACTTACTCCAATACTTGCAGGGCGTTTTAATTCACCATACGAATCTAAAGTTTGTGAATTTGCATTGTCAACAAATAAAAAAGAAGCACATAACAGTGCAACTAAGAATTGAAAAGTTCTTTTTGTTTTCATGAGTAATTTATATTAGTTAGTTAATTAATTTTCAAGATGTTCGAATAGTATCGCTTTAACAAAACGTTAATGCAATTTAAAGTAAAAAAAGTGAATATTCAAAACGCCAGGAAAAAACTAACAATTAATATTCCAAAACACACAGTAAATCTATTTACTTATTCTTATTTTTGATTAATGCATTAATTGTTTAGGCAGCTATTCTGGAAATTCCTTTTTCATGAATTTTTAAAACAAATTATTTTATCATGTTATTCGCCCCTATTGAAATAAAGAACTTAAAAAGTAAAAACCGAATTGTAATGGCTCCAATGTGTCAGTATCAGGCAGAAAATGGCTTTGCCAACGACTGGCACTTTGTACATTATGTTTCAAGAGCAATTGGTCAGGTTGGTATAATTATTATCGAAGCATCTGCTATAGAACCCCGGGGGCGGATTTCGACGAACGATTTAGGCATCTGGAGTGATGAACATATTGAACCATTGAAAAAAATAGTAGCTGCCTGTAAAATACATGGTGCTAAAATTGGTATACAATTGGCCCATGCCGGAAGAAAATCCCGAGCAACCAACTCTAACCCGGTTGCCCCAAGCCCAATTCCATTTAATGAAAAATCCCAGGTACCCAACGAATTAACAAAAGAAGAAATAAACGAAATTGTTAAAAAATTTGGTGAAGCCGCCAAAAGAGCTGAAATGGCTGAGTTTGATTTTGTGGAAGTTCATGGTGCACATGGTTACCTGATAAGCGAATTCCTGTCGCCTGTTACCAACCTGCGCAAAGATAGTTATGGACAAAGCAAAGAATTATTTCTAAAAGAAGTTTTAGAAAGTGTACAGTCCAACTTTCCAAAAGAAAAACCAATATTTCTTAGGGTATCTGGTGAGGAATATCACCCCAAAGGCAACCATCCAGAGTTATTGGCCCAACTACTTGGCAAAGTCTTGCAATTATTTGATGTTATGCATGTTAGCTCTGGAGGTATTTATAACAAAGAAGCCTATAAGGCTTTCCCGGCGTATCAATTGGATTATGCAACTAAGCTAAAAGAAATTTTAAAAAAACCAACGATTGCTGTAGGGAAACTTGAAGATCCAATAGTAGCACAAAAAGCTTTAAATGAAAGTAAAACTGACATGATAGCAATTGGCAGGGGACTTTTAACAGATCCTCACTGGCCTTTGCATGCTGCAAGAACGTTACAGCAAGAAATTAAGTGGCCAAAACCTTATGAGAGAGCAAAAGACGTGTGATGTTATTATCCCCATTTATGCATTTGCATAATTCGATAAAGAGCAACTAACTGCTTTATAGAAAAATATAAAGAAACTTGACAAACCACTTTTGTTAAATCACTAAGTTGCTCTAAATAAGGATTTATCGGAGCTTGCCATTAGTTCACTTTGTTCCTAATACCTAATCCCGGTTTATGGAAGAAGTTCTTCTAAAACTTTAAGGTAACTAAAAAAGGCTATTTAAGTATAAATAGCCTTTTAAAAATAAATTGGTAGTATTTCAAATTTAAAACCTATAGCCTAATGATATTCTAAAAATCCCATTAATTGATGGAATATCTACACTTTCCTCTTCATATGTAGGATCATCATAGGTAAACTCACCAGTAAAATTCTTACCAAGTCCACCCCCAATATCTAACAATATTCCTTTTTCCGAAACCCATTTGTAGCCAATCCCAAAACCGGCACCAAAAGCCTTCCAGGTAGCAACTACATTGCCAGTAGTATTTGTGTTTGAAAAAGTAAATTTTCTATTTGCATACCTCACATATGGGAAAGCATAAAATCTATCCCCACCTTTGTTAGGAGAAAAGTAATACTTAAATAAACCACTCATAACTAAGCCACTAGCACTGGATGTTCCCTCAAAAAAATCCCCGGTTGAATACGAATAAGATGCAGTTGCCTCAAGACCAATATCGTCATTAACAACATACTCCAAGGATACCGGAACGGTGTTAAATAGTAAACCTATAGGATTGGTTTTTAGCTCAAGATGTTGTGCATTACCCGCAAAAGCAGAAAATACAAGAATTGCTACAATAATTGTTGCCTTTTTCATAATTAACAAATTTTTTTATTTTTTAATTGTTTAATCTAAAGACAACAGCAGAATGTAAAAGCCCCTAGTTAGAAAAAGCTTGTTTTGCCCAAGCACCCTTTTACCATGACCAACGAATACATTTTAATGATGAATGGAAAAAACTAGTGTTAAGTCAACTATGATATTTCTGGTGCACTTGTCAGGTGTTGTCACCTGACAAATTAGCCTTAACACGACACTAGCAAAACAGTCTCTAAGCAATATGAAAAGGGGGCAACCACCTCCTTACAAGTTAATCATCAGACACATAGACAATTGTACGGGGTGTGTGATTGTAAGGTTATAAATAGTCAGCACTGTTTTCTTCCTCTTGTTTAACAAATGGCTCAACAGCCCTTTTATAAATCCCTTGTACCCAAGCAATTGCCATTCCATAATTGGTTACAGGAATACCTGCATCAATAGCAGGTTTTAAGCGGTTCGAAATCTGCTTTTTGGTAATCATACAACCTCCGCACTGCACAACCAAAGCATAATCATGAATATCGCGCGCCAGACCGTCGAGCCCTGAAACTACATCGTATTCAAGTTTTTTGCCTGTAAAGTTGGTAATCCATCGGGGAATTTTAACACGGCCAATATCATCGCATGAAACATGGTGCGTGCATGATTCTAAAAGCAAGACCCGATCACCATCTTTTAGCTCGGATATTTTTGGTGTCCCCTTAAGATAATGTTCAAAGTCGCCTTTTAACCTTGCCAGCACAACACTAAAACCTGTAAGCGGTATTTCTTTTGGAATGGAGGCATCGGCTTTTAAAAAAATCTGGCTGTCAGTAATTGCCAGGTTGGGTTTTATTCCAGTCTTCTTTAAAAAAGCATCCACTTCACGCTCTTTTACAACAATGGCTGTGCAATCATTATCAAGAATATCACGAATCATTTGTACTTGCGGAAGGATAAGCCTGCCCGCCGGAGCTTCAATGTCAATTGGGGTAATAAGCAATACAATGTCGCCATATGAAACCAAGTCACCTATCAATGAATTGACTTTATAGGAACTTTCCGGAATTGTTTTTTTCACCTGGCTAATTAGAAATTCCAGTTGCTTTGTCCATTTCTCACTTCCAATAGTACTGTATTCAATTACCGGGACTTTATAAAGTGATTTTACCAACTCAATGGTTTCGTTTGCCAGTGGCTCAATGTCGGATTTATTATGCACCACAACAAAGGGTGTATCGTAATACCTTAGTTTATCTATCAGTTTTTTTTCATAATCGCCCAGGTTGTTTTTAGTAATTACCACAATACCCAAATCAATTGTTTTTATTGCCTCAAATGTTTTATCAATCCTCTTTTGTCCAAGTTCTCCAACATCATCTATACCAGCTGTATCAACCAAAACAACCGGTCCAAAACCGGTAATTTCGAATGATTTTTTTACAGGATCTGTCGTGGTGCCTGCTGTATCTGAAACAATTGCTATGTCCTGGCCAGCCAAACGGTTGATTAACGAGCTTTTACCATAGTTCCTTCGTCCAAATATTCCAATATGAGGTTTTGATTCTTTTCCTTTTTTCACTTGTCTGAATTTAAATTAAGTTACTGTAAGTCAATAACATAGTTATTGTAGAATGATTAAGTTTCTTATAAAATCTCTCTGCGCCTCCGCTAAAGCTTCAGCGGCACGCGGAATGAGGGTTTCATAAAATACCTTTACCTATTTTATATCTTTTCACACTGACTTTGGGCTCACAAATTTAGTAATTTTTCAGAATGTCTTTTGAATCAAAACATCCCATGAGCCCAACAATTTTGATTTGCATTTATCGGCATATAAAACTATTCTTTTCCAATCTGTTTTTTTGGATTGAAAGTTGCCTTGTAAGTTCTGCTATTTGGCAAGATTTATGTCATTTCTGCTAATAATAGCTTCAGTTTTCTATTTTTTTAATGAAAATGTAAAGTTCTATAAAAAAAATTCTAATTTTATAGCATCAGAAATCAGTTTAAGCTGATTTTTTTTACCGTTTTAATCGAACAGTATTTAATGAGTTGGTTTAAAAACATACGATTATTAACAAAAATACGGCTATTTATTAGCCTGTTGTTCACTTTAATGTTTCTAATAAGTGGGGCTTTCCTTTTTTTCACAAGAAAAAGTCAGATAACTAATGAGTATGAAGACAAAATAAATACACAAATAGCCGAATTAGAAAGTGTTATCAACAGCTATTTAAAAAGAGATAAAGATCTTTTAAATCTGGCAGTAAAAATTGCCGATCATAAAATAAATGAAAACAGTGAAATTATTGAAAGTCCTACCAAGGAAATTACCATTAAAGCTGTTGACCCTTTTACCAATAAATCAATTGAACTAAAGTTAAACGAATGGAGAGTGGATGGCTTTCCTTTGTTAAACAACTACATGCTGGCTGATCAATTGGCCAGCTTAACAAAATTGGATGTTTCAATCTATCAAAAATGTGATAAAGGATATGTAAATGTATCAACCAGCATCCTTTCCCTGGCTAAAGAGCGAATGACCGGAGACATTCTTTTAAAAAGTTCTCCAATTGTAGAAACCATAGAGCAAGGCAACCAGTTTTCCGGAAGGGTGTTCCAGAACAACGCATGGTACAATACCAGCTACAAACCACTTTACATTGATGGTAAAATTAAAGGCCTCTACTATCTTGGAATTAGGGAAAGAATGGGTCGTGCACTTATGAATGTTTTTGAAAGCAAAAAATTCCTAAAATCAGGATATCCTTTTTTAATTACCAAAGAGGGCACTATTTTAATTCACCCTGAAGAAAAGCAAGGAGCTGATTATTCGAAAACATCAATTTTTAAAAAGCTGAACTCCAGCAACTTAAACTCGGGAACAATTAGGTACAAATGGCCCAATGAAAAACACGGACAACAGTGGAACCTACATTATAAATACCATGAACCTACTCAGAGTTATATTTGTATTGGTTATCCTAAAAGCGAATTGTATAACGAACTGATTATTTATTCGGTATATGGGTTTATTGGTTTTATTATTTTCATCATTGTTTTACAATTTTTCTTTGGACTGGCCTACAAGCCATTAAAAAGAAGACTTAACCGACTGAAAAGCATTTTAACCCATCTGGCTGAAGGGCAAAATACAGACATGCTTAAATTACCTGGAGAGAGAGAGTTTTATGAGTTGGGTGAAAAAGTTAATCAAATTTCAGGAAGGTTTAATGATTTAGCTGAGTTTGCTAATGGCTTGGCTAATGATAACTTTTCTCAGGTATATCCTAAATCATTTATTGATGATAAAATTGGCGAGGCTTTGATTCTAATTAATGATAAATTGAATGAAGCAATGTACAATGAAAACATCAGAAAAAAAGAAGATAAGCTAAGAGACTGGGAATCAGAGGGTTTGTCGAGATTCGTTAACATTCTGCAACGAAACCGGGAAAACCTTGACGAGCTGTGTTATGAATTGATTTCAAACCTGGTTGAATACCTTAATGCCGATTTGGGCGCACTTTTTTTTATCAATGCCGATGACCCGGAAGACATCTATTTTGAACAAATGGCTACATATGCCTTTGAACAACGCAGGCTGGTACAAAAGAAAATTTATCCGGAACAAGGTTTGATAGGACGAATTTTTAATGAAAAAGAAACCATTTATCTTTCGGAGGTTCCAAAAGGTTATATCACAATAAAATCAGGCTTGGGCGAGGGCGATCCTAAAAACCTTCTAATTGTACCACTTTTGATAAATAAAGAAGTTTATGGGGCAATTGAAATTGCTTCGTTTAATCTTATTAAAGGTTTCCAGATTGAATTTATTGAAAAAATTGGAGAAAATATTGCTTCCACAATCAACAATGTGTTAGTAAACACTAAAACCAAGGAGTTGCTGCAGCAATCAAGAAAACAATCAGAGCTATTGAGCAGCCAGGAAGAAGAAATGCGGAGGAATATTCTTGAATTACAAAACATTCAAAAAGAATCAGATGCAAGCATATATGCCCAAAAAGATTTGTTTAAATCAATTGATGATATTGTTTTAATTATTGAAATGAACGCAACTGGCGAAATTATTTTTGTAAATGATTTGGTGCCCCAGTTTTTTGCCATGACCAAAGAAAACCTGGAAGGTAAACATTATAGTGATTACAGCAACTATGTTCCCGTAGATGAATACAAAAACCTGATTGTTTGTTGGGAAAAAATAACCAAAGGGGAAAATGTTCAAACTGATTTGAAAATTAAATCAGGTAAAGGTTCCATGTCTAGCATTTTTGTTTCAATAATTCCAAAAATGAAAGATGATAAAGTGGAAAGAGTTATTTTAATGGGTATTGAGTTACAAAATAAGGCTTAATATAAATCGTAATTGTTCAAATGTTTCAAAAATTCAGAACCAGCAAAAATCAATTACTCATAGCAACTGTGTTTGTTGTTGGTATATTAGTACTGGCAACCTATGCTGATATTGTGCTTAAAAAAAACAGGCTGAAAAATATTGAACTACAGCTTTTTCAGATTGGTAAAGATTATGAATTTGACATTAGTAAAGAATTAGAGAAATACAGTTCGCTGGCTGAATTAATTTCAGTTTCTTTTTCAAACCAGGTTGAAAACAATGGCTTTGTTTTGAACAGCAAAAAAAACTTGTTAAATATTTTATCAAACAATAAAAGGATTAGTGCAATAAGTCTTGTTTTAAAAACTAAGCTCAAAAAACAAGAGGGCAATTTTTTATTTAACACGGATAGTTCCTTAATTGAGCAAATTAACCTGGTTAAAATTAACAAAGGCGATATAACTGAAACATACGGTGATGACCAGCAAATAGATTTATCGCTAAAGGCAGAAATAGAAAAAGTTGTTGTTAAGGAACAAACCAAGGTTTTAAGCCCTCATGTAAAAAGAATCGGAAATGATGATAAAATAGTTATACCTGTTGTATCGTCAATTTTTGAAGGAAAAAGATATGTTGGTTATTTAATTTTTTATGTGAAACTCGACTGGGATACCCAAATTGATACTGCTAAAGACCTTGAATACAAAGCATATGTATCAACTGGCAATGGAAAGTTAATGTCGATAAAAGACAACGAACTTTTTCTTTCGGAAAATATAAAAAAGGTATGTTTTACGTGTCCTGATCTTTTAAATGAAACAGGATCATTTTACAATTCTTCGTTAGAGAATGGCATTATAACTATTTGTTTATCAGCAAATTTACACAGTTCTATAAATCAATGGGGCATTTGCCTTCGAAGTAATTACGGTATTGGAGACAGCTGGTATGGGCAAAGGGTTTTAATTTGGGTAATAAGTGGATTGTTGCTATTAGCATGCCTGTTTGTTTTGATTTATTTTAACAGTAAATCTGAAAAACCCTGGTCCAGCGCAAAACAAATGATAAGTAATTTAAGCCAGGGGAGTTTTAGCGAAGATGATTATAAAGAAATAAAGGACGAAAACTTTATTGAGATAAAAAATATACTCGCTAATTTAAATGAATCATTAAATAAGCTTTCAGAATTTAATAAACTGGCTATTTCTGGTAATTTCGATAAGCAAAATAATATTATAAATTTCAAACACGCCATAGCAAGTAGCTCTCTTTCGATGTACCAGCATCTTGAAAAAACAAATAAACAATTAACTGAAACGGGTGTCGAAACAGAGCAAATTAAAACATTTACTAGTAACCTTGAGGAAATTTCTAAAGTTTTAAAATTGCACCACAAAGATGTTTTTGCCCTTTCGGAACAGGTCATTAAATCGATTGTTGATTTAATGGATATTGCTATGGGAGCAGTTTTTTTAGCCAAACAAAAAAAGGATGAAACAGTGCTTGAATTAGTAACAAGCTATGCTTACCACGAAAATAAATATCAGAAAAAAGAATTTAAGCTTGGAGAATCGTTGGTTGGGGCATGTGCTGCAGAAAAAAGGACTGTTCATCTTAAAAAAATACCTAATGATTATTTAAAAATATTATCTGGATTAGGGGAAGCCTCGCCCAGCAACCTGCTAATTATTCCGCTAATATTTGAAGATGAAGTTTTGGGTGTTATTGAGCTGGGTTCGCTTAACGAATTTGATGAAAAGTTAATCCATTTTGCAGAAAGTGCTTCATTAAATATTGCCAGCACACTTTCGCTTGCTCAGAATAATATCAGAAACTCAGAACTTTTAGAACAAACCAGAAAACAGACTAAGGAGCTTGAAGAACAAGAACGAAAAATGAAAGAAGCCCTTGCTGAGCTTAAAAAACTGCAAGCTAAAACTGCACAAAGCGAAGCTGCTGTAAGATCGAAACTTGAGGCGATGAACAACACTCTTTTGATAGTTGAATATACCACTGAAGGTGTTTTGCTGGATGCTAATTATAAGTTCTTAAACACCATGCATTATTCACTTGATGAAATTAAAGGAAATAATGTAATTGAACTTTTAAAAGAAAAAGACCGCGAAGAGTTGCTAAAAGTAATCAACATGGTAAAAAGTGGCAATTTTTACGAATCATTGATGCGCCGCCACACCAAAGAGGGTACTGAAAAGTGGTTCATGGCAAGTTATTCACCAGTATTTAATGATGAAGGAAGTGTGCAGAATATTTTATTTTTTGGAATTGATATTACCAAAATAAAAGTAGCTGAAGAAAAGCTGAGTGCCAAAATAAAGGAAATGACTGAGGAAATAGAAAAGCTTAAGAAATAAACAAAAAAATACAGACAACAATTTACTAATCAGCAACTTAACACGAAACAGCATTAAAAAGGGACTAGAAATAAAGATCCCGTTCTCCATCTTTAACTTTAGCCAATCTTTCCAAAAGTTTTGTTTTTATTTTGTCGTCATCCATTTCGTCCAGATTCTTTTCAATCACCTTATTACCTTTGTTTTTCACTTCGTCAGTAGCATAATCTTCTATATACTCAGCAAGAGTCAACAAAGCATTTGGAGTGCAGTATTTTTTTATAAATCCGGGTACAGAAAATTCCATAAAATGTTCACCTGTGCGACCCGTGCGATAGCAAGCTGTGCAAAATGAAGGGATGTAATCTTTTTCAAGCAGTTCATCAATTACTTCACTTAAAGAACGATTATCATTAATCTTAAACTGCTCTTTATCCAAATCCTGATCCTCGCCATTTTTCTTAGAATAAGTGCCCATTTCAATTTTTGTTCCTCCATCGATCTGAGATACGCCAAAACTCATTATCTCCTGACGGATTTCCATTGGTTCTCTGGCTGTTAAAATTAACCCGGTATAAGGCACTGCCAACCTAAGAATGGCAACCAAACGTGTAAAATCATCATCAGACACGCGGTATTTATCAACAATATCATATTCCGAAGCATCTTTAATCCTAGGAAAGGAAATAGTATGAGGCCCAACATTGTAGCAGGCTTCAAAATGGTTTACATGACGAATTAATGCCATTAACTCAAAACGCCAGTCGTATAATCCAAACAAAGCTCCAATTCCAACATCATCAATTCCGGCTTCCTGTGCCCTATCCAGCCCTGTTAAACGATAATCGTAATCGGCCTTTTTCCCTGCAAGGTGAACACTTTTGTAAGTTTCTCTATGATATGTTTCCTGAAATATCTGATAAGTGCCAATTCCGGCCTCATGTACAATTTTATAATCTTCAACCTCCATTGGGGCTGCATTGATGTTTACCCTGCGTATTTCTCCATTTCCTCTTTTCACCTGGTAAACCGTCCTGACAGAATCGGCAATGAACTCAGCATTGTATTTTGGGTGTTCTCCATAAACCAGGATCAACCTTTTTTGCCCGTTTTCTTCAAGCGCTTCAACCTCATGTATTAATTCTTTTTCCGACAAGGTAGTACGAACCTGTTTTCGGTTAGTTGTTCTAAAACCACAATATTTACAATTATTTGTACAATAATTACCCACATACAAAGGCGCAAACAATACTATTCTTTTCCCATACACCTTTTCTTTTAATTCCTGTGCACCTTTTTTAATTTCTTCAACAAGTTCAGGATCGGTAGCTTTAATTAATACAGCAGTTTCTTCAAGTGATAACCTGTTTTTATTTAACGACTTTTGAATTACCTCACGTACCTTTTCTTTTGTTGGAGTAGTAGTTTTGTTTATGAAGTCCCAAATCTCGTTTTCATCAATAAAAGGCTTCATCCTTTCATCTGGAATGGCGTAATTTTGTGGATTATAAATCATTGCGTTTTAGTTTAACAAATCTTTCTTGCAAAGTTAACGCTATTTTTTCTGTAAATAGAATTTATTAGCATATTTTAAGATTTTAATAGCTTAATTTGCTTTTTATTTCAATGGCTATAAAACACTGATAGTCAACACATTAAAATCATTTCAATTCTACAAGAAATAAAATCTGTGATAAAAATCATAAACGAAATTGACAATTTTTACAACTATTAGGATGGTTGTTGCGGCCATTTGTTATTCAAATTTCAACCGCATTAATTCAATGCTTTCTTTTGAGCCCAGTAAAGTAATCACATCACCCAGGCGCAAGCGAGTATAGCCATGAGATATTACTGTATTACCACCACGGTTTACTGACAGCACCAGTACATCAGAAGCAAGGCGCAAATCGCGTAAAGCCTGCCCTGCAATATCCGGGTTAACAACCTCAATATCAACCGTATCCTGCTCTCGTTCAATACCCAGCAAAATAGAGGTTGCAATAGGGGAACGGACAAAATGGAACAATAAGTTTACAATTGAAGTCCTGGGATCAACAATAAGCACACCTAAGTCATGGAATTTTTTAAAATTACGGTGATCATTCAAACGAACAATAATATCTTTTGTTCCAAAGTGTTCAAAGGCGATTTGGCAAATTTTATAATTTTCATCATCGTTTTGCATACCGATAATTGCTTCGGCCTTTTCAGCTTCAAGTTGATGAAAGGTGTCAACAGAATAGGTATCAACTTTAACAATATTGTATTTGGGATAATCAGATGGAAATATTTGAGGGTTCAAGGTAACAACTTTTACCAGCCAGTTATTTTCCTGAAGCAATTTTGCCAATGACAACGACTGGCTTTCAAAACCAAAAATAATAGCATCATGTACTCCGTCAAACCCGGGTTGTGGTGCTTTATCATGATTTTCCTTTACCTTGTATATTGACCATTTAAACAATGGAGGCCCAACCATTTGGTTAAGAACAATTACTGCAACTAAAATTGTTTCAAATTCGGCTCCCCAGGTTGGGTATTCGCCCGCAACAACAGTCACCAAACCAAGCCCTACGCCAGCCTGCGTAACAAAAGGCATCCAACCAATTTGCCGAAATAAAACAGGCTCTCCTGCAGCCCAACCACCAAAAAAAGAACCAAGTACCATTGTAATCAACCTAATGGCAAAAAATACCAGCGCCAAAAACCAGTAATTTGCCAAAATATCCAAAGAAATTGTAGCCCCCGTTAAGGTGAAGAAAGCAATGTATACATAAATCCCGGTTTCATCAATCAACTTCAGGAACTCTTGCCTGTTACGACTATAATTTATCACATAAAAACTAGCAATAATATTAATTAACAGTGGCTCTAAATAGATTTCGTGGGATATGAACAAATAGCTGTATTCCTTTACCTGATGAGCAAAACCATATATACCCCAGCCAATTAATAAAATTAACAAAGTTTTGCTCCATTGGTTTAACCTAAAAGACAGCACCAATGAGATACATTTACCAATCAACCATCCAATCAGCAAAGCACCAACTAACTCAAATAACAAAATTATAACAGCAAATACTTCAAAATCGACATTATTGATTAGCATTCCGGCAACCGCAAAGCAGAATGTAAACAAAATGATGACTAATACATCTTTTACAACAGTTACTCCAATAGCTGTTTTTGTATATGGTCCTTTAGCCCTTAGTTCATTAATAATAGCAATGGCGGAAGCCGGTGATCGGGCAACAAAAATTGTTGCAATCAACATTGCAATAGCAAGCTGACTGGCAGGATCTAAATCCTGCATAAAATGGATGTAATTTGACAGGTAAAAAATAAGCAGGCTACTTACTAAAAAGGTCACAACAAGCTGACCAAACGTCATCCAGACAATACTTTTCAATCGGCTTCTCATATCCCTTAGGTAAAGCTCCGATCCTGCAGCAAAAGCGATAAAAGCTAAGGAGATATTATTGATGAAGTGTAAATCGTGTATTGAATTTTTGGGAATTAACCCAGCCAGATAGGGGCCTGCTAAAATGCCCACAACCAGAAATCCTGTAATTAAAGGCAGCTTAATTTTCTGGAATATTTTGGCAATGGTTCCTGAAGCTGTTGTGACTATCACAAAGCCGATAAATATTAAAACAAAATTGCCCAGGTTATCCATATCGACTTTTAGAAAGTAATACCTAAATATATAAATTTATGCATACTTTACAAAATAGATTGAGATTTGAAATACTACTGGAGCGCTTGGTATTACTTCAACCGCTCCAGGGCGTGTTTTATTCTTTCAAAAGCCAGGCTAATTTTTTCGCGCGAAATGGCATATGAAAACCGGATGCATGATGGATCGCCAAACGCAGTTCCCGGAACTACAGCCACATTGGCCTCGTTTAAGAGGTAAAGAGCAAGGTCTGAGGCATTTTTTGCCATAATGTACCCGTCTGATTTACCAAAAAACTCTGAGATATCAGGAAAAACGTAAAAAGCACCTTGCGGAATATTGGTCCGTATTCCATGAATATCTGAAATCAGATCTATGATTAAATCCCTTCTGCGCTTAAAAGCAGCATTCATACCTAGTGTGTAAATATTATCTTCGGACGAAATGGCCTCTAAAGCTGCCATTTGCGAAATAGAAGAAGCACCTGAGGTATATTGACCTTGCAACTTCACACACAAATCTGCAACCCACTGAGGAGCAGCCATATAACCCACCCTCCAGCCAGTCATCGCATAACCTTTTGATACACCGTTAATTACAATCACCCTATCTTTAAGGCATTCAAATTGAGCAATGCTTTCGTGAGCCCCGATAAAATTGATATGCTCATAAATTTCATCAGAAATAACCATTATTTTCTCATGCTCGGAGATAACCCCAGCAATTTCCCTTAGTTCCTCTTTTGAATAAACACTTCCTGCTGGATTTGATGGGCTACTAAAGATAAAAAGCCTTGTTTTATCAGTAATTGCTTCGCGAATTTGCTGGGGGCTAACTTTGTAGTTATCTTCAACATCCGTTTTTATAAATACGTTTTTCCCATCCGCAAGGTTAATTATTTCGCCATAGCTCACCCAATAAGGAACAGGAACCAGTATTTCATCGCCAGCACTAATTATGGACAGGATAACGTTTGCAATTGCCTGTTTTGCACCATTGGAAACAACAATTTGCGAAGGACTAAAATCCAGTCCGTTCTCCTTATGGAATTTATGAACAATAGCCTCCCTTAACTCTTTAAACCCAGCTACGGGCGAATAAAAAGTTATGTCATTATCAAGGGCTCTTTTGGCAGCTTCTTTTATATGTGCAGGAGTTTTAAAATCGGGCTGGCCAATACTCAAATCAATAATATCAGCACCTTTTTCTCTAAGCTCTCTGCTTCGCTTAGCCATTTCAAGGGTTTGCGAAACAGAAATCCGATTAAGCCTATCGGATACTTTCTCTACTTTTCCCATAAATCACGATTTAGATATGATCCCGACGCTTCGAGATGAGTACACAGCTATTAGAATTAATAACGTATTTAGTAATTCAATAAAAACACCTGTACAATTATCTTATTCAACTAAACAAAGGATAAATTATGCATTATTCCTTTATTCAAAGTAAGCACTTTAAGTTGAAATCTTAAAATTTAAGCACCTGTTTTTTGTCATAGTTTGGTAAAATGTAAAGAGCTATATACAAGCACTTTATAGTACAACAAATAAACAACATGCCGATATATCTGCTCGAACAAGCTAAAGATAAAAAAATGGTTTAACTAGGATTTGCTGAAAAACGCTTACACTTCTAATATCTAGCGCCTTACATGATTTTTCAGAGTTTAACGTGCAAGGTTTTTGGTAAAACATCTTATTTTTCTCTGCACTTACATTTTATGACCTAATAAAATCTCGTCAGAAACTTTGGCTAGCCAGAGGCACATCATCTACTTCATTAGCTTCAGCTCTAAGTATTCTTATACATCTTCGCTTTGCTAAGTTTTCTCCCTTTGGTCGAAGATATCGCTTCGCTAAGTTGTAGCTAATGTACCTCTGACTTTTTCAGCAGGCCCTAATTAAGGTTGTCGTTTAAATATCAGTTTGTTTACCTGAAACCATGGAGAAATATCTGAATAATTTAATTACAAAATACAGAATGGAAGGCTGTTAGATGTTTAACGAAAATACTTCCTCCAACAATAATGTTATTACACGTAGATATAGTTGCAAAATATCAAATATGAATTAAGGGGTAAGGAAAAAATGCGGTACTTTGTTTATATATTAATTAAAACTTAAAAAGCATGAAGAAAATACTACCTATTTTTGTTTTAGCAGTCTTTTTGTTCGGTTGTGAAACTGAAAATTATCAAACTCCACCAAAAATGGATTCTGATGCTGCAATTAGCCAAAAAACATTGAAAACTGGTGAAACACCAGAAACTCCCGAATTTTGTAATCCTGATGTAATCTATAACTTTAGTACAGAAGTTGGTCTTGCCGGAGCAAAATTATCAGTAAATGATGATGGAACTAATCTATATGTTACTTTTGAAGCCGAAACTGACTGGTATTTAATTAAAACAGGATTGTATGTTGGTGATGAAGCCGGGATTCCTGCTACGGGTGGAAATCCTGAATTATTAACCTACCATAGCTCTTCCAGAACAGGTCAAGCATCGGTAAGTTATGTTATACCAATAGCTGATCTGCCAGAATGTTTTGTTTTGGCAGCAGCAGTTAAAGTTGTACAATACGATGCTGCAGGATCATGGATTAATAAGACTTATGGATACGTTACAGATGTATCTTATGGTGCAAATCTTTGGGAAGCTTATGGTGAATATTGCAAACAAGACTGTGAAGAAAACGATTGTTATGGTGAAGAAACTGCCTGGTCGTTTGGAACTACTTTTGAGTCTTTAACAGGGACTACTCGCTGGGGATGGTACAGTGTTTATACTTTAGGAGAAAGCAATTCTTATACTATTTATGCAGGTCAGCATTACGATATTGGTGATTTGAATGTTTCAGATGATGGGGTTAATTTAACGGTTGAATATCAAACTGAAGGTGGTGCTCTATTAGGACTGGCTCATTTGTATGTAGGTACAGAAGATGATTTCTTGAATTACACGAATAAAAAAGGAACACCAATACCAGGACATTTCCCATACAAAATGGAAAGTTCACCATACACCGACAACTTTACATTTACAATTGCTTTATCAGAAGTATTAACAGAAAACGGAACTGTAATTATTGCAGCTCATGCTGAGTCTTACCTACCTTGCCAAGACTAGCAAACAAAATTTAAGGAACAACAAAGGGCAGATATTAATTTGCCCTTTTTTTTTATCCCCACTTATACAATGAATGTAGCCTCAATTATTTTTTAGTAAAATAGGGGTAAAACCCATATTTCTTGTCTTTAGAATAATGGTATTTTAAACTAGCGCCATGTCAATACTATTTTGGCGGTATAAAAACCGCTAAGCGGGTCTGATTATAAAATGCTAAGCATTAAAAATAAGCTAATTACATAACTTAAGAACCCGCTAAGCGGATAATTTCGACCGTTATTTAAGATGTGACTTAACACAGTAGTGTTATGTCAAGGCAAATTTGTCAGGTGACAACACCTGACAAGTGCACCAGCCAGGTATTGTCACCTGGCTAATTGCCAGAAATATCAAATTAGACTTAATATTTAGTACTAATTTCATTAACCATAAATCATAAAAATGCACTTTAAGAATAGAGCCAAACTATTGCTTCTTAGCCTTGTAACTACAATTATATCAATGCAATTTTCCTTTGCACAACAACCTACAGTTGTTAAAGGAATTGTTAAAGACGCAGAAAACGACGAAATCCTGCCCTTATCAAATATTTTCTTTAAAGGAACCATCATTGGTGGCTATTCAGAGCTTGATGGTACTTTCCATCTTGAAACCATTGAAGATGTAGACACACTGGTTATCAAACAAATAGGATACAGAGACTATGAGTTTGCAATAAGAAAAAACGAGGTAAACGAATTAACTGTTTTAATGGAATCAGATGAAATTCAATTGGGCGAAATTATTGTTTTACCTGGTGAAAACCCTGCACATCCTATCATCCGAAACATTATAAAAAATAAGAAAAAGAACAATCCGGAAAACTTTCCCAACTATTCCTGCGAAACTTATACCCGCTTATCAGCTGGAATCAGTAATTTGAAAGATGAAAATGAAAGAAAAACGATATTAAGCAGGATTGGCAAAAACCTACCGAGCATTACGGACAGTACCGGAAAAAAATACATTCCGCTTTTTGTAACCGAACAGCTGGCAGCAACAAGCCATCAGGAAGGAGGTGATGAAAATAAGGTGAAAATCCTTTCAGAAAAAACAAATGGGATAAGTGTATCACAAGATCTGCAAATAGATGGCTATACGGATGCATTAAGTGCCGCCACCAACTTCTACAACAACAAAATGGTTTTGCTAAACAAAGCATTTATCAGCCCTATTTCAACTTCGGGCTTTATGCACTACAAATACTACCTCGAAGACAGCGTTAAAATTGGCGATAAATGGGAGTACCGAATACGGTTTAAACCCAAAAGAAAAAAAGATTATGCCTTTACCGGCGAGTTAAAGGTGTTGGAAGATAGCTGGGCATTGACAAAAATTGATGTAAAAATGCCCAAAAACACCAATGTAAACTTTTTAAATGACTTTGAAATTAGTTATGACTTTGAAGCCGTTGATGACTCTATTTACTTCTTTAAAACAAACACCATAAAGGCGAATTTTGAATACAACAAGTCTGAAAATAAGGATAAACCAGTGATTGGGCTTGAAAAAACGACCTTTTACAAAAAAATTGAAATTACACCAGTTAAAAATACTGATAGTGTTGAAGTAAAAGAAGCCGAAATTCCTCGCGAAACACTTGATCTGGTACTCGAAAAGTACCGTTTGGAAAGTGCTTCATTAAAAAGCTCGGAAATGGATCAGGTAATTGATTCTATCAATGATATTTGGTGGGTAAACCAGCTGGATAAAATAACAAGCATGTTCCTGACAGGATACTATAACATAGGCAAAATTGAAATAGGTCCGTACCTTGATATGATGAAAAAAAATAAAGTGGAAGATACCCGCATTATTTTAACCGGACGGACTGCAGAATCGTTTAGCGAAAACTTTTTTATTGCAGCAAAAGTGGGCTATGGAACACGTGATAAGGAATTTAAGTACGGTGGCGACATTCACTATAAGTTTAACACTCACCTTAGGCAGGTTATTGGTATGGGCTATGAGCATAATATGACAGGAATTGGTCATAATCAGCGCATTAAACTCATTAAAGAAAACATGCTGGCTACCGGGCAGGATAACTGGATTGCCCATGTAATTAACCGAAAAGAAAATGACAAGGTGGCCATGCGCAACCAGGCATTTATCTATACCGAAAATGAAATCTACAAAGGTTTAATAAGCAGTATCAGGGTAAATTATGAGCGGTATTTTTCAGGTGAATTTGTCCCATTTATGTTAAATGATACTAAAATACCCTATTTTGATAACTATTCAGCAACTTTAGGCTTGCGTTTTTCATTCAGGGAAAAAACTGCGGACAAATTCTTTAGAAGATATTACCTGGGCAGTAAAGCCCCTGTAATTAACCTGTTGGCCACTGCTGGCTGGCACAGCATTGACAGTGTGAACAGCGAATACCTAAAACTTCACATGACCCTGAAACACAATTTCAACATTGGAATAACTCATTTTCAATATGTTATAGAGGCAGGTCAAATATTTGGCGATATGCCATTTCCATTGCTCGAAAACCATCGAGGTAATGAATCATACGGCTATTCGCGCTACAAATTTAACATGCTGGACAACCTTACTTTAGCCAGCGATCAATACGTGAGCCTAATGACCGAATGGCACTTAAACGGGATGATTTTTAACCGACTTCCGTTAATTCGAAAAGCAAACTTTCGCGAAGTGCTTTCAGCCAAGGTTTTGTATGGAAAACTTAGTTCAAACCACAACAACATTTTAATGCTCCCCGAAAGCCTGGGTAGTATTGATGAGCCCTATGTTGAATTAGGAGCTGGTATTGAAAACATCTTTAAGCTTTTCAGGGTGGAGGCAGTCTGGAGGGTTCAACCCGTTGAAATGGTTAATGCATTGGACTTTGGAGTTCGTATAGGAATGAATATAACTTTTTAATAATCAGGATTTTATGTGTAACTACCATGAAAATCAACACATATTAAACCATTTGTTTAACTATAACACCCCTATCATCTACTTGTTAACACTCTAATAATCAGTGTGTTGAAAGCAAGTTTTTAGTAAATGTAAAGTTTGATTAACATGATATTTTACTGGAAACTGAATTTATAAAAGCAAGATGTTGGTATAAAAAGGCCTACGTTTAATTGCAGCGACTGTGTACTTCAAAAACTCTTTAAAAATATTACCTGCTTTGAGAACTAATATTTTTTAGTGCTGACGCATCAATAGTTGGCCAACAGAAAATTCGTGAACCAATCACTCAAAAAACACATAATAAAAGCCTGTAATTTAATCAATTACATGCTATTACTTTTTTTTATTCGATAATTTTAGTTTGTGATTAATCTCCTTCTTATTTAATCTCAACTTCTAACAAAATAAATCATTTTTTTACTTTGTGTACAAAAAGAAACCCAAGTAAGGGAGAGCGTGTCAAGGCAAAAGATAAATTTCATCCTATTTGATGTATATTTTAACCTTAACAGCCTTTAACATATGTGTTAAATTTTGTAATTACCACACTCATACTAGTTGAGCATTAACTAGTTAGTCTTGTTTTTTTTTATTTTTATCATTTTATATCTAAAATTGGTAAAACCTTAACACTATTTATGCCCAAAATATTTATTATGTTTGTAGTAAACCTATAATAATTATTGCGTGAATAACTCTAAGATAGCATTTTTTGTAATGGTAATGCTGATTGGTGCCACCACACTAAAATCGCAAGTAACAAATGAAAATACAAAAGTACGGTATTATCGGGGCCGCGTTGTAAATGAACAAAACAAACCACTGGTTTTTGCCCATGTAATAAATTTTAAAAGAGGTTATGCAACAATTACCGATTCAACAGGTTATTTTAAACTTCCGGCTGTATACGATGATTCATTAAAGTTTTCTTCTATTGGCTATCATACCAGGTATATAAAAATTACTTCAACAACTAAAGATACAGCCTTTCATATTGTTCAACTTGAAAAGCGCGAGTACGATTTGCCAACAGTAAACATTTATGAACTAAGGTGGCAGGTTTTCAAATCAGAATTCATGGAAGAAGAAGTTGTAGAAGATAAAATTGCTAAAAACATCAAAAACTGGATGGCTAACATGGTTTCGGTTGAAGAGTTAAAGATGATTTACCAGTCGACAATGGCTCCGGGTTTTGCGTTAAATTTCAAAGGAAAAGCCCAAAAGCAAAGAAGAAAAGTAGCCAAGCTGGAAAAAAAATACAAACTAATTGCCCCCAAATTTAACGATAAAATGATTAAGGCGCTAACTGGCCTTGAGGGTGATGCAATTTATGATTTTCTGCGGTTCTGCAATTTCGAAGAAAACTTTCTTATACATTCTACCGAATATGAAATTATGGAACGAGTATTGGAGTTTTGGGAATTGTATAAAAAACAGGGGCTTGATAAATAGTGAGGTTTGAGATCTGTAGGCAGTAATCGGTATTCAACAATGGTGCCTGAGCCTGTCGTTTAAGACAATATCCCAACAATGCAACTGCCTAATAGATAGTAGATTATAATTAGCAACCAACTTTACCAATCAATATTTCTTTCTATATACCTTATAAGCTTGTTTGCTAAATCCTGTTGTTCTTTTACTTTGGGATGCCCGCCGCAATTAACATAGGGTACAAAAAAAGTATAAACCTTAGAATCGTTAACCACCCTGACAGCCTTTTTTACATAACCAGGCCAGGGAGAACCCTCTTTAGTAATACTCATATTACCAAGCATACATATAATGCTTGCTGCCGGATATTTATCTCTAAGTGCTTCAATAAACCGGGCATACGAAGCAACAATAAAATCCTCATCAATTACATAGCCCCTACTAAATCGTTTCTGATACTCTTTTCTGTGTGGCAATTGCAACATCCACGAATCATTCTGAAGTAAATTAACCACCACTATATCAGCCTGATACAAATTAAAATTCCAACGAGAGTTGCTATCATGCGGGTTTACCCTGTTATAAATTTCGGGCATAATCTGAGGCACAAAACCGGCCATTACTCCTATCCCACTTCGCGCAATGTAATGACATTCGGCATCAAAATGCCTGGCCACAATGGCAGCATAAGTTTTATAATTGTTTGTAAAAGTTCCACCCGACCGGTCTTTTCCAGTAGTATCTTCAATAGCATAACCAGCAGTTATTGAATTTCCATAGAACTCTATTTTGCGTTGTTTTCTATTTGGTGGATTTAAGATTTCGGCACCTTTGTCCAGTTTAAACCCATAAAACAAGGTGGTTCCCCTGTTCCATTCAGTTCGCTTGTAAATTTTCAGGTTGTGCTCACCATCCTCCAGGCTATCAGCCAGTGTGTATTCGGCAAAAACAGTATCAGGACGCATTATCCAAAAACTACGATTATCTAAAATAACATTGTAGTAATTTTTGCCTTTTGTATCCTGAAAAATAGCCCTTAGCCTTTTTCCCTTGAAATTAATTTCTATTTGCGATCCGGGCCAGTATATTTCGGCAACAGTATCTTTTATTCCTATACGGCCTTCGTAACGGATTTTTTGATTGTTTGGGTAAATAAATGTGGGGAGTATTCTTTGCTCCTGGCAAGATAAACTACAGATAATTAGTAAATTAAGAAAGATAATAAAATGAGACTTCATAAATTTCTGTGCCTAAAACCAAAGGCAAGAATAAAAAATATTAAACGTTAAACCAAATTGTTTTTTCAACGGATCATCCTCCTTCCTCTTCCTCTTCTTCATATTCAACTCCTTCCTCCTCTTCTTCTTCCTCGTATTTAATTTCTTCTACCTTAGTTTCCTTCTTTTTCTCAAGTTTTTTCTTTTTCTCAGCTTCTTTTTTCTTCAGTTCTTCAGGTGTTAGTTTTTTCTCGTCGTTTTTTTTATTTATCTCATTCGTTTTCTTTGTACCCTCTGTCTTTTGTTTTATTTCCTCTGTTTTTATTTCAGTTTCTCCCGTTTCAAGTTCACCTTCTTCGTTAATTTCTTCTACTTTAAGCAAAACTTCGCCTTCTTCTTCCTCTTCTTCTAGCAGAAACCTTTCCTCCTCTTCTGTTTCAGTCTCCATTTGTTCCGGTTTAACATCTTTTTGGATGGAGTAGTTATCAAGATTAATATCACTTTTAGTATCTCCTTCCTCAAGACGCTTTTTCATTTCGTTAACAAAATTGTCTTTTGCCCGCTCAGTTGCCGGAAAAAACATAAATGGTGTGCTTTCTTCTTTGTTTGGCGATTTCCTTTCTTTGTCTTTTAAATCCACCACATGGTCGTTATAATCATCTGAAGATGAGACAGTTTTAAGCGTTCCTCGAGTGTAAGTAAAATAAAACCAGGTAGTTGGATTAATTTCAAGATAGATGTTTATGATATCACCTCCCCTGGCCTTTTTTATTTCAATAAACCCATCAACATACTTAATTACCTGGTTATTTTTAAGGTTTCCTACTCCAATTTTTCCATCCGAAATCCAGGCTTTGCGGGCATAGTTCCATTTTAAAGTAACCTGCGAAAAAAACAAGGTTTTGTTCATTTCTTCGGGAACAGAATTAAAGCCGCCTATTAGCCCAAAATTTTTATTGTATTTCTGAGCCCGTTTATGCCCAACCAGTTCCTTAAAAGCAAGCTGGTAATCTTTTGAAGTTAAATCGACTGGTGGCAACGAATAGGCCTCGTTAAAGGTGGAAGCCATTGAGTTAAGCGCTGCATCATTAAAAAAGAAATCAACTCCCAGCATTACATTCAATCTGGTTGTCCATGAATCAAGGTTTTGCCTGACAGCACCAACAGGGGTAACTTTTACCTGCCCTAAATCAACACCCAGGTCCATTTTTCCTTCGCCCATTACCAGGCAAAGTTTTTTATGAAAACTCAGGTAATCACCTTCTACATTGTGATCGACAAATTTTGCAGAGTCAGTAATTTCAAAGTATCCGGTGGTATCATTATAATACAGATATCCTTTTGAAGTTAAAACCGGTTTATCAGAAAAGCGTTGTTTTGTGGTTAAAAAGCTGGTGTAAACACCTATTGAATCATTAGTTACATACATACTGCTTTGCAACTTACGCAGTTCATTATCTCTAAGCTGATCTTCAAGCGGTATAATAATACTATCCGGATTTATGGTAGTAGCAAATTTTAACCAATAGCTTTGCATCCGAGCCTTACATTGGTGTTGAATTTGAGTATACCCATCAAAATCGATGTCTTTTTGATCTGATTTTATTCGGGTTTTTCCAAAATATGCAAATTCGGGTCCCAATTTAAAATAATCTTTTTCAGCTATTCGGCCCTCAGCAATCGTTTTTGACTTGTTTTCAACCCTTATTTCATCAAAATGAATAATTTGCATACTGTCCAAACGATCGATGTATTCATAATCTCCAGAGGCTGTATACTCATTCGCACCTAAAATATTAATGGTGGCATCAAAAAAGGTGTGATAACGAGTGGTGCGGTCTGTAACTATTCTTGTACCATTTAAAGGTTGTATTTTGGCATCGGGTTCAATAATCATTGAACTGGCAGGAAATACATGTGCATCAGCAATGGTAATAAATTTTACACCATTGGCCTTAATAATAAAGTTGTTGATATCGTAACTTGATGAAACTGCATAAAAACTTAACGAGTCTTGTTCAGGATGTGTAGATAAAAACTTGGATCTTTCGGCAATTTCTTCGGCAGTGTAACTGGTATCGGTCAGTTCAACATTGTACAAGTCCATATCGTCTTGTACAGGGCCTGATGCAATTGAGTCAAGCGAAGCAACATTACTTACAGAATCTTTTTGCGTGCCTTGCAATACCCCAATATCAATTTGATTAATTCCCATGTGCCACGAAAAATAATTCATAAAACACCTGTACTGGTTTACTGGAAACTCAATGTATGAGCTATCGCCATTCGATTTAAACAAGCCGAGTTTTTTAGTAAAATCAACATCGGCATTCACATTATAAGTTAAAAATGGCGACTCCATGCCGGGCTCTGGCTGCAACTTAAAGTCGGCAGTATCTGCTGTAAATGATTCATCGAAGAAAGTATAAGTTTCCGACTCAAGGTTAGCATCTAAAAAGGTTAAAGTACCTTTTCCTCCCAGGCTTGTAGGTTGAAGCTCAAGCGTTCCAAAAAACCGGGCCTTTTTGTTAAATAAATCATAGGGTTTGTCAAGCGATGTCAGGAACATTTGATCGCGTTGTGGTTCCCAGTGCACATAAACCGAATCAGAAGTTCCTTCAGGATATCTGGTTTTTAAACTATCGGCATTTTGTTCAAGCATTTCCACTCTTCTGGCATAGGTGTTCATTGAATCCGGGAAAAAATCAAAGTGCTCAGAATAAAGTTTGGTATTCAGGAAGGTGACTTTTCCATCACCCCGCAAACCTTCACCATCAAGGGTTATTGTATTGTTATATATTCCCAGGCCACCATATACTTCCATTCCATCGCCACCCAGGTTGTGCACAAAACCTAACGAAGAGTCTGGTTGAACAATCAGGGTTTGTTCAAAATCGGGGAAGACCCCGCCAGATTTAAAAGTTCCTGCAATTTGCACATTGTCTTTTGTAATTGTATTTAAACTATCAATTTCAAAGGGGTTATTTTCAAAATAGAAATCTTCCTTTTTATACACCGTATCATTTGAACCCTTCTGATCATAAAATACATATGATTTTTGGTGGCTTTCAAAAATGGGATAAGTTGGAAAGGTTTCTACCCCTGATTTATTTAAAGGTGCATCAATCCGCAATAAACCGATAACACTATCCACTGTTGAGGTAACTTGTGCATAATCATACAAGCTGTCCTTGTTTTTTTCTTTACTCTGATAATACAATCTTACCGAATCGACCTTAGGCAGGTTAATGAAGAAACTATCGTAAACAAAATTCAGCTTTTCACCATAGATTCTTGCCAAACCAGCTTGCAGCTTGCCATCAAAATTAATATCAAGATTTTTACGAATGGTAATTGTTGAGTTCTCAGGAATAACCCCAACTTTTCGGTTATTACTAAGGGCAAATGGCTTGACTCCATAAACCTTTAACTCATAATTATTTAGGTTTAAAATTGCATTACTTCCAGTATCGGGTTCCGAAACAATCTTTATCTCATCATAGTCCTTTTTTTTATAGTTCGCTTTTATGTAGTCAAAAAGTTTTTGCTTGGGGTAGCCTGTTTTTGTAGCAGGATCAAAATGGACAAAGCCACCATCCGACAAACGAAGTAGCATTGTAACGCAAGAGGATTCAGATTTATTCATTTGCATGGCCAGATGCTTTGCTTCAAACTCCTCTCCAACCACAGGAGAAACCATCCTAACAGCCTCAAGCGGATTGAGCCTGTCCATTATTCTGATTTGCTCATAATCATCTTCGGAAAAATAACCACTTGACTGAAAAATAGCTTTCCGGTAAGTAGTGGCCGGGGGCGATTTAAAATAAAGCAGCGTATCATCAAGGCCAAATGAAATTTCATTGATATCCACCTCAAGGTTGTGATAAGTATTGTAAAAATTACTTCTATAAAGTCCACCACCAGAGCGGGTTAAGGCTAAACGCTTATTTTTAATCAGGTAGTTAAAACTTAGCCCCGGGTGCCACAAAGTGTCTTCATCCAAAGCTATTTCTACCATTACATTTGTTGCTCGTATACTATTTTCAGCAAAAACAAAAGTGATTGATTTTGCCTTTGCAAAAACATCCTCTCCTTTGTATAAAAACAATTTAGCTTTGTTTTCGGCATCGCCATAGCCAAAAAATTTGCTCCCACGCATGGCAAAACCACCCGAATAATCAACACTTGGCACAACTTGCTTAATATCAACCTGCTTATTGTACGAAACAAAGCGCGGATAACTTGCTTTTTCTCCACGCGCATTGGCAAGTATTTTTTCATCAAATCGCCCAACCAGCTTTTGGCGAAGGTATTTTTTATTGGTAAATTCGGCAGAATCGGCAATAAACTCAGGCCTTGTTAAATTAATTCGGTAGTTATTTAATTTTGCAAAAACACTGTCTTTAGCAAAACCAGCCCTTTCCCAGGTAACAGTCCCTTGCTCTCCAACCCATAAGTTCTGGATAGGATAATAATTCCCGCTTGTTTCTGAAATAATTGTGCTATCCCTTTTTGAAAAGCAGATTAAATCAGTTGAATTAAAATGAACCCTTACTTCATCTTTCAAATCAAACTCCACCCTGTAATTATTATCGGTAAACTTCCAAAAAACAGCTCGCGATTCAAATAAGCCACTTGAATCGTTAAGCAGTATCAGGCTTTCGAATAACTTGTTAAGTTTTGAGGTATTAACGGTTTTATCGGCACTGTATTTTTCAAAAATATGGTGCCAGTTATTAAATTGCGAAGCTATTCTTTCAGAGTTTAAAACTGATAGAATATATTTCATATAATTATAAAAGTGAGGGAAAATACGTGCACGTTTTTTAACCAAATTATTCGAAACAGTGATAATAGCAGATTTTTGTCGGGCATTTAGCGGACCTGTGTTCCATTTATTCGTAAATTGAATAAATAGTTCAGCAACTTCGGGCTTTTTCGATTTTTGTAAAAACTCGCCCATCTCACGAATATACGAAGTATCCGCGGTAAATCGATTCCGTTGTGCATCGATATACTGAAATGAAATAAATAGAAAAATAAATAATATAAAATACCGAATCTTCATTAACCTTGTTCCTTTTTCGCTTGTTTTTTTGTATCTACTTAAACGTATACTATCAAAGTATTAGTACATAAAAGTATAGAATACACAAAAGTAATATAAAGTTAATTTAAAAGGTTGGTATTTTCAATTTGTTGTGTAGAATTATAACAAGTCATTGGTCACTGGTCATTGTGGCATATTAATGACAAATGACTATTGCCTAATCACGTCTTTATTATTCCAGCCCCTCGAACTTTTTTCTTTGGTACTCTTCAATTCTATTGTCCCATTCTTCTCTGTATTTTACACCAACTTTTAAAATATGGTTCCTCACAGCATACATCTGTTTTAAGTTGAACCGGGCCAGGCCAAATACTTTATTTTTGATTTGCTTCATGGCATCCGAAGTAAAATTAAGGATAGCTGGAAAAGCTTCGTAAATATTTGAAAGCATTGTGTTTCCTAAGCCCTCGCGGTGTATTTCAAAATAAACAATAATTTTTCCATCTTCATCCAAACACTCAAGAAATGTTTCTACTGCACCCGGGACATTCTTTTCTTTCATTCTTTTATAAAT
>JBNKJW010000053.1:0-2294 GCA_050291445.1 Bacteroidales bacterium
AATAGCTTTTAGTGATTTGTTGCTAAGCATCTCAAAGATGCTAAGCAACTTTGAACCAAAAGAAACCATGTTTTGGCAATATTCTTCTTCCGTTTTCAGTCTTTAAATACTGTGAAAAGTCATAAATAATTCTAAAAAGAGTTAGTAAACTATTGCTTATTTTGTTTTTTTGAATAGAAATACGGTAAAAGTCATGCTTAATAGTTAATAGATTTTCCTAATTAATTCTATTTTTGTTTAACTTCTAACTAATATACATTTATTTATTATGAAAAAGATATTGATTCAAGGCTTGTTCAGTATTTTGTTGTTGATGTTTAGCTATACTGCAACAAATGCTTGTACTAACTTTTTAATAACCAAGGGTGCTTCTGCAGATGGATCATGCATGATAACTTATGCAGCTGATTCGCATGTTTTGTATGGCGAATTGTATTTTTGGCCAGCAGCAGATTATACCGAAGGTACCATGCTTGATATTTATGAGTGGGATACCGGCAAATTACTTGGGCAAATAAAACAAGTGGCTCATACCTATTCAGTTGTGGGTAACATGAACGAGCACCAGGTAGCCATTGGCGAAACAACTTATGGGGGGCGAGATGGTTTAGTCAATCCAGATGGAATTATGGATTATGGAAGTTTAATTTACGTTGCCCTTCAGCGTGCAAAAACGGCTCGTGAGGCAATAAAAATAATGACCGATTTGGTGGCAGAATATGGCTATTACAGTTCAGGTGAGTCATTTTCAATTGCAGATGCCAATGAAGCATGGATTTTGGAACTAATTGGAAAAGGGCCCGGCAATAAGGGTGCTGTTTGGGTGGCTCGAATGATTCCTGATGGATATGTTTCAGGTCATGCCAACCAGGCAAGAATTACAACATTCCCTCAAAAAAAGAAGGATGGGGCTATTTCTTCAAAAAATATAGATAAAATCTTTGATAAAAAGATTACAACTGTTTATGCTGAAGATGTAATTTCGTTTGCCCGTGAAAAAGGTTATTACAAAGGAAAAAAAGATGAGGATTTTAGCTTTGTTGCTGCCTATGCACCTTTAAATTTTGGTGCTTTGCGTTTTTGTGAAGCCCGGGTTTGGGCAGGTTTTAATAAAATAGCCAAAGGAATGGAAAAATATCAAGATTATGCAACAGGGCATACCTTAGATAATCCAATGCCTTTGTGGATAAAGCCAGATGAGAAATTAACAGTTCAGGATGTAATGGGCATAATGCGCGATCATTTTGAAGGAACAGTTTTAGATATGACCAAAGATTTTGGTGCAGGACCATTCGAAAACCCTTATCGTTGGCGACCATTAACCTGGGAAGTTGATAGTGTAGAATATTGTAACGAGCGTGCTATTTCAACCCAACAAACAGGTTTCTCATTTGTTGCTCAATCACGAAGTAATTTACCAGATCCAATTGGCGGAATTTTATGGTTTGGTGTAGATGATGCTTCAAGTACTGTTTATACACCAATGTATTGCGGCATTACAGAAGTGCCTGAAAATTATGAAGTAGGTAATGGAGCAATGATGGAATTTTCGTTTAATTCAGCTTTTTGGATTTTTAACATGGTAACCAATTTGGCGTATACCAGGTATAGCGATATTCATCCAGATATTGTAAAAGTGCAGAAAGAGCTTGAGAATAAGTATGTTGCATCTGTTAAAGAGTTGGATGCTAAGACTGTAAAATTGTATGAAACAGACAAAAAAGCTGCAATAAAACTTGTTACTGATTTTTCATTAAAACAAGGAAAAAATACGTTCGATGTTTGGAAAAATTTATACGGACAGTTGTTTGCAAAATTTATGGATGGGAATATAAAAACAAAAAAAATACTTCCACCTAACCATAAATTTGTTAATCCTGATGTTAAACAGCCTGGTTATAGCAAGGAATGGTATCGAAAAATAATTGAGCAAACCAAAGACCATTTTGAGATGAAAAAAATAGGAGAAGAAACAGGTCATTAAAGAGATAATTACTAAACATAAAAAGCCTTTGAAAGTCTGCTTTCAAGGGCTTTTTTTATGCCTCAAAAGAAAAATGTATACTATATTTATCACACAATATTTTAGCTAAAATTCATAGTATATGCCGACCAACTTGCAGTTTTGTTTTATGAGCTTGCGATAAAAAACAATTTGTTTGGGCGGTAGTTTACACCTAAATAAGTAGACATGCTATAACAAGTCTTTCAAAGATAGATTTAAAGTACCTTCTATTAAGTTTGTATACGAATTCGTTTAAGTAATTTTGTAAATATTTTCTTTTGATCTTATG
>JBNKJW010000054.1:0-8877 GCA_050291445.1 Bacteroidales bacterium
AATAACATCGAAATAAAAATATCAAGACGAAGAAAATATAAGTTTAAACAATATATGGCGAATAGATAGCCGCTAAAAAATTCTAATCAGGTACCAAAATTAGAAAAGTGAAAAGGGTGATGCCACTATAAATGCAACCCATTTTATTTAACAATTTTAAAAATGAAAAATTTTGAATTAGAACAAATGGGCGTTCAGGAAATGGATGCTGTTGAAAAGAAGAGTACCGATGGCGGATTTGTAGTTGCTCTTATTTTCTTTGTTGCGGCAGTAGCTATTATGGATGGTTTTGCTGATGGACAAGAAGATCGAAAGAAATAATTATTTAAATTTTAAAATTAATAATCATGAATGAGAAAGTTAACATTTCAGAAAATTTACAAGAATTATCAATGACTGAATTACAGAGTATTTCAGGAGGATTCGACATGGACAAAATGTATTTATGGACGCTTATTGCAGGTCCTGTAGGTGCAGCTGCATACGGTGCAGGTTATTTGTTAGGCAGGTATTAACTATAATTATATGAGGGAGCTTTATTTGAAAACAGCTCCCTTTTATCAGTGATTTGGTACTATCAAAAAAAACAGAAATTATCAATTAACACTTTGTAGAACAACAAAATAAATTTAAAATGAAAAACATTAGCCGATCAACCATTATTTCAATTATTCTATTTGTTGCTTTCATTGCCATTTATGATGGTTTTGCAGAAGGGCAGAGAGACAGGAAAGCAAAAATTGAACAAAATAAGAATATTGAAAAACCCATTATTGCAGAATAACTGACTGTACACATTTTATGGCAATACAGTCATAAAATGTGTACTTTATTAATTAGTAATAATTTTTTTTACTGTCAGGTGTAATTACCCAACCTATCTGCATTATAACAATCTTATAGCTGGTTTATATCTACTTAGATAACTAGTGGGTGATTTTGATTGTTCATTTAGCTAGACTTTTTAAGCTCAATAATTAAAAGGAACTATGAAATTAAAAATCACAAAAAAAACCATCTTATTATTCATCTTTGGTATTATCACCTGGTTTATTATTGATATGCTTTGGGACCGGAATGGAATCGTAAACGATTTTAAACAAGGGTTCGAAGACGGGATAGGGGCTGTTGATGGAAAATAATTAAATTAAAAAAACTAAAACCTGAGGGGAGTTTACAGTCGGTAATTCGCAGCCTACAGACACACAATCAGGAACTTGAACTTAGTATATCGGTGTATTGATATATTGGAAAAATACACAAACAACAAATACACCAATGCACAAATAACAAATAAACAATGACCAAAAACAAAATCTTCCCACCCGAAATCATTGAACATACCGTTGAAAACTATTTTACAAAACAAAATACAAAAAGTAAGCTCATTTATTTGAGTGTAATCATAGCCATTTTCTCTTTTTTGTTAGTACTCCCGTTAATTAAAATTGATATAACCACTCAAAGCAGGGGTATTATACGTTCAAGTTTTGAAAACAACCAGCTTTTTTCAGCAGTTTATGCCGAAGTAACGGCAGCAAAAATCAAGGAGAATATGTTCGTGAATAAAGGGGATACTTTACTCCTTCTAAAAACGGATAAAATTGATGAACAAATCAAGATCAATCAACTAAAAATTAAAGAAAATAATTCGTTTATAAAAGATTTATCTAGCCTGGTGGAAAATAAGCACCCAAAGCTAAAAACAAACACCTGGCTAAGCCGGTATTTAACCTATAAACAAAAATTTAAAGGGCAGGAGCTAATTGTCAGGCACCTTGAAAAGGAGTTTGAGCTCGACAAACAGTTTTACGATAAAAAAATGATTGCCCGTGTGGAGTTCGAGAAGAAGCAAAACAGCCTGGACCTGGCCAAAAGTAAGCTGGCTTTAATAAAGGAGCAGCAACTAAGCGAATGGCAGGCTGAACTGGTAAAGTACCAATTGCAGAATAAAGAACTGCTTTCTAATGTTAAACAATTAGAAAAGGAAAAAGAACAATACATTATAACCGCCCCAATAACGGGCACAATCACCCAATATTCGGGCATAAAACCCGGAAATTACACCATGCCAAACCAAAGCATAGCGCAAATATCCCCCGCTGAAAACCTGATTGTAGAATGTTATGTGCAGCCCAAAGACATTGGGTTAATCAGGGATAACATGGAGGTTAGTTTTCAGTTAGATGCTTTTAATTATAATCAATGGGGCAGTGCCAGGGGAAAAGTGGTTGAAATATCTGAAGATATTATAAATATTGATAGCTCGCCTGTATTTAAAGTCCGGTGCAAACTACTTACAGGATATTTAGAATTAAAAAACGGCTATAAAGGGAAGCTTAAAAAAGGAATGACGCTGACCAGCCGTTTCAAATTAATCCGACGGTCGTTGTTTGATCTGCTATACGACAAAACCGATAACTGGCTAAACCCTAAGATGAAAGAAGCTGTTTAACAGTGCATTAATTAATTGTAATTGAAGTGGTTAAATATAATTATTTGGTGACCTGGCAGGGAACAGCAGCAGGGAGTGTCATGCAGATTGAGCAAATGACAGCGGAGGGCCGTGCCGCAGTTATCGCGGCGCGGCTTAAACTGAGTTTAGGTAAAATAAATACAAAAAACACAGAAACAAATACCAAAACTCAACTCAGGTCATTGGAGGTTAATACCTCCAATGATCTTTTCAAAAAAAGCATTACTAATGTACCAATAACAAAATAGATGAGTATAAAAGTAAAACAGCGTGATATTACCGATTGTGGGGCAGCTTGTATTGCTTCAATAGCATCGCATTATAAACTGGATATGCCGGTAGCAAAAATAAGGCAGGTTGCTGGCACCGATAAAAAAGGCACAAACGTTTATGGTCTGCTACAGGCAGCTGAAAAACTTGGGTTTACAGCAAAAGGAGTAAAAGGAGCGGCTGATGCCCTGCCCAAAATTCCCTTGCCAGCTATTGCCCATGTGGTTGTTAAGGAAGTATTACAGCATTATGTGGTCATTTATAAGGTAACTGAAAAATACCTGGAAATAATGGATCCCGGCACAGGAAAGCTGGAAAAAATGCCAATGGAGAAATTTACAGCCATGTGGACAGGAGTATTGGTATTAATGGTTCCTGCTGAGGATTTTGAAAAGAAAAATGAGAAAGTTTCCAATACAAGTCGCTTTTGGTATTTACTAAAGCCAAATAAAAGTATTTTAACCCAGGCATTGTTCGGCGCCATTATCTATACCATTTTGGGTTTGTCTACTTCTATTTATATACAAAAAATAACCGACTATGTGTTGGTTGACAGAAATACGAACCTGCTGAACCTGCTTAGCGTGGGCATGATAATTATTTTGTTGCTGCAAATTTTTATAGGCGCCGCAAAAAGTGTATTTGTATTAAAAACCGGACAGAAAATTGATGCACGGCTCATTTTGGGTTATTACAAACACCTGCTAAAACTTCCTCAACGATTTTTTGATACCATGAGGGTGGGGGAAATTATCTCCCGTGTAAACGACGCAGTTAAAATCAGGGCATTTATTAACGATGTTGCTATCAACCTGATAGTCAACATCTTCATAATTGTTTTTTCGTTTATGCTCATGTTTGTTTATAATTGGAAACTGGCATTGATAGCAGCAATCGTCATTCCATTATATGCATTAACTTATTGGTTAACCAATAAGTTGAATAAGAAACAAGAGCGAAAACTGATGGAAAATTCTGCAGAATTGGAGAGCCAATTGGTAGAATCGTTAAACTCAGTAAAAACCATCAAACAATTTGGACTGGAAAACCATGCTAATCTTCGTACTGAAACCCGGTTTGTTACCCTGCTTAAAACCATCTATAAATCTGGTATCAACTCCATTTTTGCAAGTAATAGCAGTGAATTTTTAAGTCGCATTTTTACCATTGTTTTATTATGGTCGGGCTCGTATTTTGTAATTGATCAAACCATTACACCTGGGGAACTTCTATCCTTTTATGCTATTATTGGATATTTTACAGGGCCGGCTGCCAGCCTGATTGGTATGAATAAAACTGCCCAGAATGCACTGATTGCTGCTGATCGTTTGTTTGAAATAATGGATTTGGAGCGAGAGGATGAAGAAAACAAAGTAGAACTACGAAAAGAACTGGTCGGGGATATCCTGTTTAAAGATGTAGACTTTACTTACGGAACACGTACAGAAGTATTTAAAAAATTCAACTTGCATATTGAAAAAGGCAAAATAACCGCTATTATTGGTGAAAGTGGTTCCGGGAAAACAACGCTGATTGGATTATTACAAAAGCTTTACCCAATCAATGGAGGAACGGTTACCATTGGCGATTATAATATTGATTTGTTGACCAGCCAAAGCCTTAGGCACAAAATAGCGGCAGTACCCCAACAGGTTGATTTATTTGCCGGAAGCATTGTGGAAAACATTGCCATAGGAGAGTTTAAGCCAGATATGGAAAGAGTGGTAAACATTTGTAAAAACCTGGGGCTTTTATCATTTATTGAGCAACTGCCTGCCAATTTTAATACCTATATTGGTGAAAACGGGGCGACTCTTTCCGGCGGGCAAAAACAACGACTGGCCATTGCCCGGGCATTGTATCGCGAGCCGGAGATTTTGTTAATGGATGAAGCAACTTCTTCCCTTGATTCAGAATCGGAAAAATATGTACAAAACACCATTGCCGCGTTAAAAACTGAGGGGAAAACAATTATTTTGATAGCCCACCGCTTAAGTACAGTTGTAAATGCCGATAAAATTGTAGTACTTGAACAGGGAAAACTGCTTGAAGAAGGCACCCATAATGAATTGTTCAACAAAGAAGAAAAATATTACAACATGTGGAAACAACAGTTCCCGATAATGATGAAAAACCTGACTGTGTCCGCAGGACCTGTCAGTGTTTAATACACACTTTTTGTAAACTTTGCCAAAGCTTTAAATGTCAGGCAAATTGCTAGTTACCAAGTTTGCAATAGGTGACTTTGGCAAAGTTGGGAATATTAAATTTGCCAATGCTTCAAGTTTGAACCTGAAAGTATATCATTGATTAAAACAGATTTTCTTTTTCCATTCAGGGTGTGACAAAATATAGCAGGAATTATAAATTAAAAGAACCATTTGGCTTATACTATCACACCCTGTTTAATACAATATTAACAAGAAAGTATTTGGGATTATAACCAAGTAAAAACCAAAAAAAACAAAACCATGGCAAAACTAGAAGAGCAAATTAGCCAAATTGAACAATTAGACCAATTGATTAGGTTAAAAGCAACAGGCAGCCAAAAAAAACTGGCCAGTAAAATGGGCATATCCAAAGCAAGTCTTTTTAGATTGTTGGATGTGATGAAGCAATTAAATGCGCCTATAAAATATGACATTGGGTTACAATCATATATTTACACTAATAATGTCAGTTTTAAATTTGGCTTTTATACACAAGAAATTAGTCACCAAAGGGCTATGGAAATAAATGGTGGCTACACAAATTTAAAAATATTGCTAAATTTTTAAATTTTTTTGCTCAGTCTCAAATTTTGAGACCGACACATTATATATTTACATTGTAATTGCAATTATGATTAAGGCACCCGGCCAAGCCTTGCAAACTTACTGCCGGATGCCAAAAGTGCAGGCACTAAGCCCTGTGCGAAATTAAAATTTATTATTAACATTTAAAATTTCGTAAACATGAAAGAATTAAATTTGGAACAAATGGGCGTTCAGAAGATGAATGCTTTAGAAGTTAAGGATATTGATGGTGGACACATGGTAGGGTATGCGAAGTGGTATCATCAACAAAAAATAGATGCAGCGGCAGATTTTTGGACATGGTTCATGCTTGCATTCTAATCATTTAACAGTATGAGGATCGGTTTAATGATTATAAATGATTTTTATTTATTTTTAATAAATAAAAATCAGAATACAAATAAAGTCGTTAACAATAAGGTTATTTCATTTATTGTTTTATTCTTTTTTGCTTTCATTCTTATATCATTAATTCGAATTGGAATAGGAAAATTTATTTATTTACCTACCAAAATAATGCAAAACCATCTTCCTGTTTATAAGATGGTTTTGCTAGTAATAATAATTGGTCCTTTAATTGAAGAATCTATTCTAAGATTGAGTTTATTATACGATAAATTAAACATTTCAATTTCTTTAGGTTTTGCTCTGCATATAGCAATAACCAAGTTGTTAAATTTCAAGATGTTCACCTCAATTGAGGGTCTTGTTATATTATTACTCTTTCCTACAATTATATACTTGTTTTTATCCTATAAAAAAAACATTAATGATTTTTTCACTAAGGTTTTTGATGAGAACCTAAGACTTATATATTTTGTAACTTCTATTATTTTTGGTCTAATTCATATTTTTAATTTTGAAATTACTGATTTTCAAGTTTTATTAGCATCAGTAATATTAGTATTACCACAATTGCTTTCAGGTTTCATTCTTGGCTATGTTAGAATATTTTTTGGTTTTGCTTGGTCTGTTCTTTTTCATTCATTGCATAATTTATTAATTGGATTTGTTATTTATTTATTTATCAACAATTAATTTTAATTTTGCAATGAGAGATTAGATTTACAGCAATTCCGAAAATAGCGATTCAGTTTTTTTCAAATGTAGAACTTTACATATATGCATACCATCCGATTCACTATGAAAACAGAGGTTGCTTAAACATGCACATTTTAATCAAAATGCTGTGTATGGGTTGCCAATTATTATTTTTTGTTTTATTCTAAGCAATAAAGTTGGACAAGTAGATGTACAAGAAAAAGAAAATGGGGATAATAGATCCGTAATGATAAAAAACAATTCTAACAGTTCTGTATGGTTGACTGCTAATTTAGAAATCATTAGTATTGAAGGGCTTTAAAAAAAAGTATTCAAAAAATTCAATGAATTTCAACAAAATGCACAAACGTTTAGTGTCAACCTTAATAATAATGAATCAATACAATTTTCTAAATCTGTTTTTTCATTTAATGGACAAGAGCAAAAAAGTACGATTGAATTAATAACTGCTAATATTATAAATGAAGGAATTGAAACAATTGATAAATATTTTGGATATAAGATTGTTGAAAAATGAAGAAAATGAATTTTAAAACTGAGACATCCTGTTTTGTATTCTGAGCCTTGCACCAATTCATTATTGACTTGGAATAAAAATAAAATCTAAATATGAGCTCAAACAAAACGGGATAAAACACCGCATACTATTGTTTCATCTATTTTTTACAAAGTGTAATTTATTTCATAATCATAAATATTTTTCTAATTTTAAATCAAAAAAATAACTCTTAAATTCAGGTAAAAATGGGAAAAAATAAACAAAAAAGCCTTATTATCGCAATAATTTTCTTTATTGCACTTTTAGCAGCATTTGATGGTATGTCTGATGCACAAAATGAAAAAAAAGCAAAAACAGAACAAAACAAGAATATTGAAAAACCTGTTGTTCTTAAATAATTGATTAGCACACAATTTAAAACAAAAAAAAGGTTGCCAAACCACTAGCAACCTTTTCCTCTTTCAATTAATTAATCAACTACTTATTTATGGAAACAGTATGTTCATAAGTTTTGTCATTGCTTTTTACAGCAATAGTGTAATAACCTGATTTAGGAAAGTTATATACTCTTCCTAATTCAATTTTGCCTTCAAGGGTTTCTGTGTGCACTACATCGTTGCTTTCATTATAAATAACCACTTTTAAAGGCTCTTTTTCCGGAGAAAATTTACTTACATAAACATTTTCACCTTTTTTATATACCACTGGCTTAAAAACCTTCTCGTTAGCAACAGTTTTGCGAACTATTTGGTTGTCTTTTACTTCAATAGCCAGGTTAACAACTTTTATATCATCCTCAATCTCTAATTTATAAGTACCATTAGGTAAGTTTGAGAAGCTAAACTTTTGAAGGAATTTTCCATCTTCAGCTTTTAAGCTTTTCTTATATAGTTTATAACCATATTCATCTTTAATACTAACCTCAACTCCACTTTTAATATCATTAATTGATAAAATAAAAGAGTTGTTTTCCAAAATATGAACTTTTGGCTGAGTAGCTAATGCAAATGTTGATGTTGCAACAAATAATGCAACTGCTGTTATTGATTTCAAAATTGTTTTCATAGGTTTTAAATTTTTAAGTAAGACTTTTGTTTAACTTTTAAAACTAATTACACGACAAAAGTAAATGCTTTTTTTGAACTACCAAAACATTTTTTGTTAAAAAAGTGTTAAATTTTAATTTAAAACACATTTCAACCCTCATTATCTTACAATATCTTACTAAAAATACATTTTTTATGAACATACCCCCATTTTTTTTACATAAAACACATCATTTTATCATAAAATTATATTAGCACTATTTGGCCATATTTAATTTTGCGTAAAAATAAATGTTCTTATTTATTTTTTATTAAAAAACTGATTAATAAGCATTTAAAAAAATACACCTTTAAAAATTGTTAAAAAATATCTAGATTATTCCGACATGGATGTTTTAAGAACTCTCAAATGAAGGACTTGAAAAAACGGCATACATACAGGCGTATACAGCTGTTTTTAAGCAACTTACAAAAACGAGTATGCTTAATCAATAAAATACGAGTTGTGAATAATTATTCATGACCAACTTACACTAAAAACAAAAAAAACAGGCTCAAGGCCTGTTTTTTCGAAAAAGATTAAAAAACTATTTGTTTGGGCGGTAGTTTACACCTAAATAAGTAGACATGCTATAACAAGTCTTTCAAAGATAGATTTAAAGTACCTTCTATTAAGTTTGTATACGAATTCGTTTAAGTAATTTTGTAAATATTTTCTTTTGATCTTAT
>JBNKJW010000055.1:0-3422 GCA_050291445.1 Bacteroidales bacterium
CACTAGTGTCATGTCAAGTGTGATACTTCTGGTAAAAAAATATATCTTTGAGGAAAAAACATGAAAAAATACAAGGTAACATTAACTGCCTCAGAAATTGAATTATTAAAAGAAATTACCAGAAATAGCAAACGTAGTGCGATGCTAATTAGAAATGCCTATATACCAATCGATGTAGAGCAAAATATTACTTACAATGGTTTTAACAAAGCTTCGTTAATTACCGAAGATGATTATAGCCTTGAATTTGTTTATGGTCCAGACCAGTTGCGGCGCAAGACCATTTTGTCGGATAACACTGGCATATTAAAAACCAAATATTTTGTAGGGGCCTACGAAGAAGAGATAACCACTGCCGGAACTCGCAAAATACATTATATTGCAGGTGCCGATGGCCTTGCTGCTGTTTATATTGAAGAACCTAGCACTACAACTGGCCAAGGCGAGACATATTACACCTACACTGATCATTTAGGTTCTATAATTGCCCTGGCTGATGACACCGGTATTGTTAAGCCTGAAAATGAACAAAGTTTTGATCCTTGGGGGCGCAGAAGAAATACAACCAATTGGCTGTATGAAGGTGCTAACGCCATCACCTTAATTGACCGTGGTTACACCGGCCACGAGCACTTACCACAATTTGGCATAATTAATATGAATGGGCGGATGTATGATCCGGTATTAGGCAGGATGTTAAGCCCGGATAATTACGTGCAAATGCCGGACTTTACGCAGAATTTTAATAGATATGCATATTGCGTCAACAATCCACTCAAGTACACAGACCCATCTGGAGAGTTCTTTTTGGGAACAATTTTAACTTTTGTTGGTGATGCTTTAAAAACAGCTTTTATCGATGGTGGATTAGACCCAACAAGTAAGGGTGCAAGACAAAGTGCGTGGAGAGACTTTGACCCAACAGCGTCATGGTCCCCAACAAATAAAGCCTGGAAGATTGACATTGGCAGCTTCAAAACAGACCCGAACAGGAATTTTTGGGGCAGGTCATTTCAGTTAATTTCAAGATGGACTTGGGAATTGCCTCAAACCGCACTTGGTAAAGGGTATTCACACCTTCGGAACATGACAGGCAATGTTGATGATGTTAGCTATTACGGTGGGGCCACTTTAGTAAATAAAAATGATAAATCGGGAGATGAATGGGGCCTTACTTTAGGGTCATATATTAACTCTAAAAATATGGAGGCAGATCCCTATAGAGATCCAGTGTTTAGACATGAATACGGTCATACATTACAAAGCCGTTTAGTTGGGCCTTTATATCTTACAAGTGTTGGTTTACCAAGTTTAATAGGAGGGTTTTTAGATTACAATCTTGGCATAAGTAACCACGACAGGGAATGGTACGAGACCCAGGCAAACCGTATGTCATACAGGTATTTTAGCAACCACGCCCCCGGAGCCTTAACCGCTTTGCCCTGGGACGATAACAGTTATCCAAGAAAATATGATCCCGAATGGTACTGGATATTTGCACACCCACCTTTGCCATTTATGTGGTGGTTGGCTTTTTAAATCTATAAATTATAAAATAATGAAAATGAATATTTTAATTATAATGTCAATCATACTGTGCAGTGCCAGTTGTGAAAAAATAGTTGACCATGCTTACTATATTAAAGTACAAAATAGTACAAATGATACTGTACTGTGTTATGATAGTTATAGCTATCCTGATACTTTAATATCGTTTGATAAGCCACTTTTACAAACGGTGACTCCTCAATCATATACTAAATTAATTAGTAAAAAAGAGTGGAAAGAAGTCTTACCTAAAGACACTATCAGCATATATATTTTAAGCAAAGATACAGTGAACAAGTACAGCTGGGATAAAATCAGAAGTGATTATAACATCTTAAAGCGGTACGATTTAAGCCTGGATGACTTGGAGAAACAAAATTGGACGGTAACCTATCCATAACAGAAAAGCCGGAGCAATCCGGCTTTTTTGTTATAATGCAGCAACGTTTTTCTGAAAGAAATCCTTAAACTTTTTATTGGTCAGCATCTTTTCGATTAACCGGAAAATCGTTTGCTTATCTTCTTCATCAAGCTGTTGTATAAGCCTCATTTGTTCAACGGTAGTTTTATTCTCAATAACAACTTCCTTAGGAATTTTGCCATCGTAGTTTAAAATCTGGTCGGTGGTCATGTTAAAGAGCTGTGCCATTTTTTGAAGCTCTTCCACGGTCAAAGCCCTCGAACCCCGGCTGGTCCGAGCTTTTGGGCTGCCGCTGGCGCGAGACTTTGTCTCGTGTCCATCGTAGCAAAGAAAAGGAGCTTATTTCTTAAACTACGAACCATGTATGGTCTAAGTATGCTTGCCCATGTCTATGGTTCAGGTTTAGCTTGCGTAACCTAGACCTAAAATACAGAGAAGTTTGTAACTTCGACCAATGCGAAGCATACATGTTTTGTGGCAAGTATAGTAAGTCCTTAAATTTGCAATTATTCTAAGCACTAATGATATTTTTAAGCAAAGAGTTTGATTAATTTCAGGCTCTTTGCTTTCAAGATTTTCATATCTTTGTAAAAAACAACTTTATTATGGATATTTTGGTTGAAAAAGAACATTTCCTAGAGCGTTTTGAGAAAATTACTGATATTGAGTTGGTTAAAATCCTGAATGCTTTTCTTGATTATGCTTTGCTAAGTCAACCTGGTGATAATAATTTAGAAATTGGTAAAAAAGTTAAAAGTTATGAACTAAACGAAGAGCATAAGCAAATACTTAATGAAAGACTGGCATATTATCATAGCAACAAAGACAAACTAATTAGCTGGGAAGACGTTAAGAAAAGGATAAAACCAAAGGATAAAACCAAAATTTAAGATTAGTTTTATTCTTCCGGCTGTTGATGATGTTGAAGACGCTAAGCAATGGTATAATTCCAAACAAACCGGATTAGGTGATGAATTTGTTGAAGAGGTTGAAAGAACAGTAGATAATATTCAAAATAATCCATATCAGTTTCCAAAAAAGCACCAGAGTGTTAGGCAGGCTCAAACCAATCGTTTTCCATATTTAATATCCTTCATCATAGAAAAAATTGAAGTAATTATTTTATCAGTATTACACGGAGGTCGTAACCCAAAAATATTGAAGAAAAGATATAAGGATAGGCAGTAATTGATCGGTACCTCTGATGGTCTGAGCAATAATGATATTTATAAGCAAAGAGTTTGATTAATTTCAGGCTCTTTGCTTTTTTGTTGGGTGGAAGGGCTTGCGCCAGAGTAGTTTACCCCTAAATCCCATCCGCGTCAATTTAAGATAAAAGCAGGCATGAGAACCTGCTATTCTAGGTATAAGGATAAAATCCATTTGGACAATTTCGAAACAATTGTCAAGTAAAATTACTGATTTTTTTGAAAAATCGACAATCGATTCACTA
>JBNKJW010000056.1:0-45685 GCA_050291445.1 Bacteroidales bacterium
TTCTTTCAAAAAATCGTCTTTTTTCATCTTAAATATGTTTAGTTACAAAAAAAAGTTATTTCCGAAACATTTTTTGCTTTTGTTGGCAAAAATGTTTCAGAATAACTTTTTCCGCTTACACACTTGTTGAGACAGATCCAATTAATGTGTAAGGAATACTAACTATCACACTTAAAAACTATAGTTCCTTTAAATGATATAATAATGCAACTATAATTTTATTTGCTTCTAAATTATAATCTTCACGACTAATAACACCTTTTAAATTATCTTCTTCATTTCTATTAAATCTTGAATACAGGTGAACTATATTCTGATGAAGATCATTTTTCGATTTTTCTTTTGTAGTCTTCAAAAAAATTTCAAAAGCAGGTTTTATTTTTCCTTTTTTAATATGAACTTCAATATTTTCTCGATAATTATCTTTATTACTGATTAGCTTGAAAAAATCGTTAGGCTTTATTGGTTTCCAATTTAACCGTCTGTAATTATCTTTAGCATAATTTAAAGACTGCTCTATGTTGATATCAGGCATTTCTTTTATTATATATTCAATTTCTTCAACAGCAGCAATATCCATTAGATAACTTTTCAACCCATCTCGAAAGTCTGCTAAAGTATCTCTATCTGTTGGAGAATAAGTACCTATATGTTTTTCATCTTCTTCTACTGGGAAATGGGTTCTTAACCATATATATAGTTTTGCAATATTTTTTTTACTGATTCTATCAACAAATGGCTTTTCATTTTTACTTATAGTTCTAAAAGAAAAAGCTAAGAATAGTTCTTTTCCAAGTTCAGGTTCATTATTTATTAATTTCCATATTTCAAACCATGCTGCATCATCTGCTGAGTTTAAAAGAATAATGGCATTTTCTATTCTTTTTTCATTTATGACTTCTTCTTTTAATTGTGATAGTGCAAATTCTGATGCATCTTTATTACCCTTTTGAATGAACCAGGACAAAAATCTTTCAGAGTATGAGTTGTTTAATGCCTCGATTTCTATTTCTTTTAAAATGGCTTTTTGCAATTTTTCATCTAAAATCCTCACAACTTTACTAAAAGAAAAATCATATCCACCCAGATTATTCCCAGCTTTGACAATTTGCAAAATTGCATTTGTTATTTCTTCAGGAATGATTTGATAGGCTTTTTCAATTAGTAAAAAAGAAGTATCCTTCATATTTCCTCCCTCAGGAGTTTCAGGATAACCTATTAAAATAAATGCCCAATTCGCCCAGGTTTCAGCATCTAATTTTTTCAAATATTCTAAATCGTGTTTATATAATAGTTTAAATGTTTTGAAGGCAGCAGCATCTGGTCTGTAATAGATTTGTTTTATCAACCATTCATCTGTGCATTCCTTGTTTTCAGTAATATATTTTTTCCCTTTGTCTAGAATCTTCTGACGTAATATTTCATTACAACTATTCCAACTTTCTAATTTATTAATATCTGATTCGTATTCATTAATTTGCAAAGAAGATTCATTGATAGAAAGTTCATAGAAAATTCTCCAGAAACCTTTGTTGTCTCCTTTATCATAATCATCTAGGCATTTGGTAATCCTTTCACATATAGGAAGTATTTTAATTTTCTGTTTAGGAATTTTATTGTTCTGTTTACTTCTTTTATATGAAGATTTCAGAATTTGAGCTTCATCAGAATTTATTTCAATTCCATAAGGTTTGGCTTTAAAAACCTTTTCTAATGAACTAATTTTCTCCTTATATTCGCATAGTAATTCTGTTTGTTGTCTATTTTCATATTGGCGCAACTGTTTTAGTATTCTTAGAAAAGTTTCATTTTCCTGGTCATCTGAATTGGATAATTCTTCGAGAAGCCATCCAAAATCTTTTTCCGAAATTAATATAGGATTTATATTACCAAACCATAATTGCCAGTTAAATGATTCAGAATTTCTGATAATTTCAAGAACTAATTTTTTTCTTATTTCTTCCGATATAACTGATTCAGAATTAATTAATTTTTCATTTTTTGGTATTGGGTGAATTTCAAAATTATTTTCGCTTTGCCAAATAATAACTTTGACAAGAGTTTTAAGAATATTTTCATCTTCTAGTAAATGCCATGCTTTATAAATTATTGTATTTACTAATTCTATTGGGCAATTAAAATTTTCTTTATCAAGACCTTCTTTAACATCCAAAATCCAGTGTAAGCCATGTATTATATCCTCATCTTCAAGTTTTGAGGGTAAAAACCAAAGAAAATTAAGATAGTTTCTATAGGAAGCATTTTCTTTAGGTAGAGATAATACATTGAACATTTCTTTAGTTGTTATATGTTTTTTCCATAAAGCCTCTAAAGCAGCACCTTTTAGATCATTCTCAATATCTTCAATGTGTTTATTAACTGCAAAAGTTTTTAACTTTATCATATTTTTGCCATCAGCGATTTTTGTCATTGCAAGAATAGCATCATCTCGTAAATAAATATCCTCTTCTTTGTCAAATACCAGAGTTAAGAGAGAATTTTGCAGTTCCTTTAAATTACATGCCTCAGAAATATTTATGGCTAACCTTCTTGCAAAAAAGTTAATTTCAGAATCTTCAATGAATGGTCTCAACTGTTCGACTAATCCTGGATGATTCAAATTATAGAATTGATCGTGCATCCCCCATTCAGAACGGATAATTTTATTTTGCTCACATTCTTTTAATAATGCTGCTACTAATTCCTTTCTATCATCAGTTTCAAAACTTCCAATATCAGATGATAAGAGCGAATATGGATCTGTTTTTATCAAATCTGCTCTATATCCTCTTGAAATACTGCTTATCCAAGCAGAAGTTGTTTTTAATTGTGGTATTACCTTCTTATCGGAATCATGTGATAGTTTAAGGAGTGAATGAATTTGTGTAACATCCAGATTATGTTTGAGAATATATCTCGCAGCTAAAAATTCCATATAAGATTGATGAGAAAAGCCAAACCGAGCTGGTCCTCTGCTGGTGAAAAGTGCTGTTTGGGTAATTGTTTCCTTTAGATCATTTATTGTGTAATTAAACGGATATTCATCAGTGTATTCTTCTCCTTCCTGTATCATTGAAAGTGATAATACTAAACCTGAATCATGATTTAGTATTTCCTGATTATAAATTGAATTATAGTTGCAAAAAACCATTACCGAGGCAATTCTTGAAGCCAAAGCAAATCTCTTTTCTACTGAAAGATTGGTTTGTAATGATTTACTTTCAACACGTCCCGGATTATTTTCGTTACATAACAGTTTGCATCCATTCAAATACAGCTCATAACGAGATTCTAAAAAATCATTTTTATCTTTATAATAGTTCAAAAGAAAATTAAGGGTAATTGGGTTACTTGCTAAATTCTGTATATTTTTTCTTACAATTGCATTTACAAATTGCTCTTCATTTTTAATCTCTTTTGTTTTTGCGGCTTCAACTACATCTTTTCGTCTAAGTGGTGCCAATTCATAAAATTCAATAAAATCTTTACCATAAAAATCTATAAAAAAGGAGGATAATGACTCAGGCCATGCTCCAGTTCTACATCCTATTCTGATATTTAAGCGTTTTGAATAATCTTTTATATTATTGAATTGTCTCTTAAAGATATTATGCAATTTTGGAATCTCGGCATGGCATTCATCAAAACTATCAATAAAGATTGTTAGCTTATTTTCCGATTTGATCCAGTCTGACAATTGAGGTGATTTGAAAAGCTCATTTATCAATCTGTTTTCATCACCATAGTCTTTTAAATTATAATATATTACATTGTCGACCTCGTTTTTTAATTGTTTGTTCAATGACTCAAATTCTTGTTCTATTACGGTCGATTTTCCTATTCCTGGTTCACCAAGCAATATTAAACAAGGATAGGCTTTAATATATTCGAAAGAATAAACATCCTGATATTGATATTTTGAGTTATCCGATTCTGGGTCAAATAAAAATCCATCAAGATCATACAAATATGTTCCATCTCTTTTAACCCAAAACCTTTTCCAATTATAATCCATATTCTTATTCATTGTGATCAATTATAAAACAATTTACTGAATAAAATTAAAATATTTATTCTGATTCTAATTAAAATCATTATTCCTCCAAATTCTGAAACAACGGGAAATCCATCTTCACCCCCTATGTTGCAAGTTTGCAACTTGTGCCACCGAAGAATAGACTATATTTGTAATGCCAATTCTTAAAAATCAAATTAGTGAATAAGCTGAAATTTGACAACATAACGAAGTGATTTCCCTCGCTTAACGAAGCATCTTAGTTGTTGTGTCCTCCTAAAAAGATTAACACTTTTATCTACTCAGGTTACTGGATAGTGTTCTACTTTTTTCAAAGAATTTTACTTCGTAGTCAGTTATATGATTTCAAAATTCCGGTTATTTTTGTATCCAAGCGTTTAGCTTTTATTCCTTAGTTTTATGGAATAAGCTATATTTTTGTTAACATTGCTCATCTCAAGAACATTGAGTCATTCAGTTAGGGTATTGAAAAAAAACCAAATGAAAAACCTAAAATTAAGCTATTTAACTTTCTTTATAGTACCAATAGTTTTTGGAAGTAATCATGTAAAAGAGCCTATCTGGACAATAAGTTTAAAAGGGGATGGATTACCTCCTAAAGTTGAATATGCCGATACCAGTGTAATTATTGTTTCGTATATCGATAGCCTTTATTGTTTAGATAACAAAACCGGGAAAACAATATTTACATCTGAATTTGAGTATTTTTCAGAGCTACATTTTGATAGTTGTTTGTACTTTTTTAAAGATAAAGATTTGTTTGTAAAAATAAATCCCTTCAGTCCTGATGAAGAATGGGAACTACAAGCTACAAACTATTCTTTTTATCAGAAAAAAATGTTTAAAAAAGGAAACAAATTATACATTGCCGGTGTTGATAGTATGTGGGAAGTGAATACAGGTTCTTTACAAATTATTAAAAAACATGCCTATCTAAGCAACAATTTTGAAAAAGACGGATATACAAATAGTATATATGCCGATGATGAAAACATGTTTTATGTAGCAGGTAATAAATTGTATATCAAAGCATACACAGATAGTACCGCGCATATATTATTAGATAGTCTTTCAATAAAAGATCAATTGGTGGTTAAAAGAAACAATAATGTGGGCTATTATATTTTAAGTTCCAATTTTGAATCGGTAAAAATATACAGACTAGAAAACGACAGGAAATTACTAAAGATACATGAAGCTGTAGGGGGACCAGCGGATAGAGAAGATTTTTTCGGCGATAACAAATTAATTCATTATGTATCGGGTGTGCATGCACATGTAATTATTTATTCGCTTCAAACGGAAGCCGTACTCCTGGATTATTCTTTTGGAAAATTAGTATTGAATGCTAAAATTTATGATGGGATATTGGTAATTAACGAAATAGTAACAGGAAATGATAATAACCAGAGCACTCTTCATTTTATTGATATCGACAGTGGGGAGTTGATACGAAAAATTAAATTTGATAAACTGGTTTATGAATTCGAGATTGTAGGCAATAAAATTTATTATTCAATGGATAATAGTGTTAGTTGTTCTGAAATATAACACAATTACTAGTGTCATGCCAAGGCTAGTTTGTCAGGTGACAACACCTGACAAGTGCACCAGCCAGGTGTTGTCTCCTGGTTAATTACCAGAAATATCAAATTTTACTTAACACTAGTTTACGCTTTTAGCTCAGACTCTGTGAATTTTTTTATCATAGCAATACTTGTTCATTATGAAGCCATTATTTCTTTTTATAACTATTTTACTATTGTTTTCGTGCAATAGTTCAAATAATACCCGCAATGAAACAGTTGACGACACTCTTGCTTTGGTAGAAAATCAAATAAACGCCGAGGCAATAGAAGTAGATGAAGAACCATTATCAGTTGATGCTATAATGCTCAAAGAGCTTAAAAGGCTATTTATTCCGGTAACCGTGTTCCCAATTAAAATGGATTCTCTTTTTGTCAATGATATAGACCCGGAAGGCTACAATGCATTAAATGGGGCTCAAGTTGGCATTCTTGCAACTAATCAGAAAACATTGCCTTGTTATTCCTATTTTAACGGGTTGGTTAAGAATTTTATTGTTATAGATTCGGTAACGCAAGCAAATAAGTATGATGAGTATATTGACAGCATCACTCCTGGTGAAATAGAGGATTCGAAAGCTTATGCTTTGAACAGTTTTTCAATAGGCAATATAAATTGCTACACATGGATGCTTACTCATGCTACAGGCGATGTTTGCCCTTTCAGCACTGATATAAACAGAATACTTTTAAGGAAAACCTGTCTGTGTGCTTGCACCTGACAGTGTTTTGCGCCGGGTTATAAACACTACCAGGTCTTTCAGACACAGACAGGTTTATTTTTCGGAAGTTATTCGTATATTAGGCTTATAAATTAAAACTAATGTCTGATTACACCCATCATCCTCTTGAATACGATCGATATTTTCACATTTACAATCGTGGTATAAATGGAACTAAACTTTTTAAAAGTTCTGCAAACTTTGAGTCCTTTTTGAAAAAATATGCAGATTATATTAATCCTGTCGCAGAAACATTTGCGTGGACATTAATTGTCAACCATTTTCATATTTTGGTGAAAATTAAGCCTGAAGATGAAATCCAATATATAAAACCAAAAGAAAACGATACCCGGAAATTTTCTAAAAAAAAGAAATATAATCCAACCTGGCAGTTTGCGCATTTATTTAATTCTTATACTAAAAAATTCAACATAGAAAATGGACGCACTGGAGGACTTTTTGAACGCCCTTTCAGAAGAAAATTAATTGAGAATGAGAACTATTTAAAACAAGTGGTATATTATATTCATTACAATCCGGTTAAACATGGCTTGGAAAATAACTTAAAGGATTATAAATGGTCATCATATCATTCAATAATTTCAGATAAACCAACTAAACTGGAACGTGAAACAGTGTTGGATTGGTTTGGGTCGAAAGAGGAGTTTATTGATTTCCACCATTGTAAATTAGAGGATGATTTATTGGGTGGTCTTACTTTTGAGGCGTAGTATCTTAAAACTGTAAGGTAGCACTGATATAAACAGAATACTTTTAAGGAAAACCTGTCTGTGTGCTTGCACCTGACAGTGTTTTGTGCCGGGTTATAAACACTGTCAGGTCTTTCAGACACGGACAGGTTTATTTTTCGGAAGTTATTTGTATATTAACATGGCTTGGAAAATAACTTAAAAGATTATAAATGGTCATCATATCATTCAATAATTTCAGATAAACCAACTAAACTGAAACGTGAAACAGTGCTGGATTGGTTTGGGTTGAAAGAGGAGTTTATTGATTTCCATCATTGTAAATTGGAGGATGATTTATTGGGTGGTCTTACTTTTGAGGAGTAGTATCTTAAAACTGTAAGGTAGTACTTATATAAACAGAATACTTTTAAGGAAAACCTGTCTGTGTGCTAGCACCTGACAGTGTTTTGCGCCAGGTTATAAACACTGCCAGGTCTTTCAGGCACAGACAGGTTTATTTTTCAATCTTATTAAACGAAGTTAAAATTCCTTTAATCAATGAAGAACTAAACCCATTGTGTTCCATTTCATTTAAGCCTGAAATGGTGTAACCCTTTGGGGTAGTTACCTTATCAATTTCTTCTTCGGGGTGCAAACTGTTTTGAATAAGTAGTTCTGCTGCTCCTTTAACTGTTTGATTAGCAATTAGTTTTGCTACTTTTGCACTGAAGCCAATTTCAATACCTCCTTGCACCATGGCGCGGATAAAACGCATGGCAAAGGCAATTCCACATGCAGCAAGCACTGTGGCAGCATCCACCATTTCTTCGTTAATAAAAATGGTTTCACCAAGCTCAGAAAACAATTGCTTCATCAGCTCTTTTTGCTCTTCTGTAGCATCCGGTGCTGCAATACAGGTCATTGATTCATTAATGGCAATGGCCGTGTTTGGCATAACCCTTATCACTGTAATATTATTTGTTTCAATACGCGTTTTTATTTTCTCTATTGAAACACCACTAACAACAGAAACGATAATTTGCCCTGGCTTAAAGCAGGTGGTAATTTCATCTAAAATAGATTCTATCGTGAAAGGTTTAACCGCCATAATTACAATATCAGCATTTTTAACAGCTGCACAATTATCAGTGGTCGTATTTACTCCTTCACTGGCAAGGGCTTCCATTTGCTCAAGCTTTCTATCGGTTGTTGTAATGGACGAAGGTGGAAAATTATCTTTAAGCAAACCTTTGGCTATTGCTGTTCCGAGGTTACCAGTACCTATAATTGTAATCTTTTTTGTGTTAAGCATTTTGTTGTCTGATTATATCTTAAGAAATGGCGCAAGATACATCCATAATTTTAAATTATCAATAGCTAATTTTTGTTTTCTGATCTCGATAAGTGCATATTTTTTTTAACTTTAAAAAAGCAAATTTAAAAATAGTGAAACTCATGAAAAGAATAATAATTGTTTGCAGTATAGTAATTTTTTTTGCAGGCTGTAAGGAAGATAGTGTACAACTGAAATGGAAAGTTAGCCCAGGTGAAAAGTTGATTTATAAAACAAGGATGGAGATACTAAAAGGAGAAAGTTTTATTTCAGAGGAGAATAACATAATGATGTTAGCAAAAAAAGCCATGGAATTAAAAGGGGATACTTTTAAAATGCCAATAAAGGCGAACGATTTTTATAGCAATGTAATTGAACAAAACAATGCTGTTCAGTATTTTTCGATTCTTGAACCTTCAACTGATGCAATAAACCTTGATGTGCTTGGAAACCGTAAAAGAAAAATAAAAACTGCAAAATTCCCTATTCCCAATGTATTTCCACTTGAAAGTAATTTCTTTTCAGGAAAAATTGATGCAAAGGGGAATATTTTAAACAATGACAATCCCTTTATGCAAAATTACATTGTCAATATCCTTTTCGAATTACCCAAAAAAGCGGTTTCTGTTGGCGATTCCTGGTCCTTGGATATAAAGCTTTTTGATTTTAGTAAAAAACCTGCGGTAAATAAGGTAACATTTACCGATATTGAATATGCAGGTGATGATGCTATTGCCATTTTGGATTACCACATAAAAGATGCTGGCAATAAAAGTATGGTACTGGGAAGCATTGATTACAAAGGCACTGCTGAATTTAACATTACAAAAGGAAAATGGGTAGATTTTAAAGGCACATTGGTATACAGTAGTGTTGGTTTTACTGAAATGAAACAAACCCAGAGAATTGAGCTGAAAGAGATTTCAGAAACAGTCTACTTTGATTTACTGGACAAATATAAAAAGGCAAACGCCGGAATGTCAACCAATAATGTTTTGACCGAAAGCAACACGGAACAAAAGCTAAAGAAAAAAGAAAAAACCAATAATATTGTTAAGGTTAGCACTAATAAATTAAAAAACCAGAAGACTGATTGCCCCGTAATTTATGGTGTACAGATTCTGGCTACTGCAAAACCACTTCCGTTGAGTTCAAAAAAGTTTATAGGTTTGCCTTATAAAATTGAAGAGAAATATGTCTCTAGTGAGAAAAAGTTTAAATACAAATATATTGTTGGCAACGAATGCTCAAAGTCGGAAGCAAGAAGGTTGAAGAACAAAATCAGTCGAAAAGGTTTTTCCGGGGCATTTATTGTTCAAAAATGATTAAATAGTTCATAGTAACTGATTGATTTATAGTAAATTGTGAGTGATTTTCTTTAACACTTGGGTTCATCACTAAGTTGCTCTATCCCAATAGGGTGGGAGAGACATACCGGAACTTTTGTCATTAGTTCGCTATAATGCCTAGTGTCAAGTCAAATTTGAGATTTCTGGTAAATTAGCCAGGTGAAAACACCTGGCTGGTGCACTTTTCAGGTGTTGTCACCTGACAAACAAGCCTTGACATAACACTAGTCCCGGCAAAATAGTTTGGTTTGGCACAAAAAAAATCCCCGGATGAAAACATCATCAGGGGACAGTTTATTTATTTAATGTTTTTGTTATTTTTCAAGGAAAGCGTTTACATGTTCAGCAGCATCTCTGCCCGAAGCCAGCGCTCTTACTACCAAACTAGCCCCCAAAACGGCATCGCCAACGGCAAATACTTTTGGGTTACTGGTTTGAAACTTATCGTTAATTACCACGTTTCCTCTATTATCATAATCTAATTTTAAATCATTCAATAAACCTTCGTGAATTGGTTGGGTAAATCCCATTGCCAAAAACACAAGGTCTGCATCAAATTTAACGGCTTTTTTTGAAACAACTGACTTGTTCATCTGTCCGTTACCATTCACTTTTTCCCATTTAACTTCCTGAAGCTCAATAGTATTCGCCTGTCCTTCTTTCCCTGTAATCTTTTTCGTTTCAAGGCTCCAAAACCGTTCACACCCCTCTTGATGTGATGAGGAAGTTTTTAAAGTATTGGGCCAATAAGGCCAAGGATTATTGTTACTCCTTTTTTCAGGAGGTTGGGGCATAATTTCAATTTGTTTAACACTTTTTGCTTTTTGTCTGATGGCAGTTCCTACACAATCCGAACCAGTATCTCCACCACCAATTACAATTACATTTTTACCTTCTGCAGAAATTCTTTCTTCAGGAGAAAATTCGGCACCAGCTACCTTTCTATTTTGCTGAGACAGGTATTCCATTGCAAAATGAACACCTTGCAAATCGCGGCCAGGCACTTCTAAATCACGGGGTTTCATTGCGCCAACTGCCAAACAAACAGCATCAAAATCTTTTAGTAGTTTTTCTGCTTTTACATCTTTTCCTATAAAAGTATTGGTTTTAATAATCAACCCTTCTTCTTCTAATACTTTTACCCTTCGGTCTATAACACCTTTGTTTAATTTAAAATCTGGTATTCCAAATCGTAACAAGCCGCCAATTGCCTCATCTTTTTCAAATAAGGTTACTGTATGGCCTAAACGGTTTAATCTTGCTGCCACACTCATTCCGGCTGGACCTGAACCAATTACAGCTACTTTTTTTCCTGTTCTTTTGCTTGGAATATAGGGTTTTATGAACCCCATTTCAAAAGCCCGTTCAACAGTTGCTGCTTCATTTTCGCGAATGGTTACTGCTTCGTCGTGAATGGCTAATACACATGATTTTTCACATGGGGCAGGGCAGATCCTTCCAGTAAATTCTGGAAAATCATTAGTGCTGTGCAGTATTTTTGAAGCTTCTTCCCAGTCTTTTTGATAAACAGCATCCTGCCATTCGGGTATTTTACTGTTTACCGGACAAGCCCAGTGACAAAATGGTACACCGCAATCCATGCATCTTGAAGCTTGCAGAATTCTGTCTTCAGTATTAAGGGTTTGTTCAACTTCGCTAAAATCGGTAATTCTTTCTTTTATTGGGCGATTACCTGCATTTTTTCTTTTTATCTCGATAAATCCTCTTGGGTTTCCCATGACCTGTTCTATTTTTCTTGAACCACCTGGTTCTTTGTAAAATCTGTTTATTATTACTTTCTGTAAGAACTTTGAAATTGGAACTTAGAACTTAGATTTTGCTTTAAACTAAGTTCTAGTTTCTAACTTCTAATTTCTAAAAAGGATCATATTCAGCCTCTTCAATTTTTGTTTTGGCTTCTTTTAACTTCAACTCATTAATTGCTTTTTTGTATTCAAGCGGTAAAACTTTCACAAAACGGCTTTTGTATTGTTCCCAATCAACAAGTACCCGTTCAGCAACTTTACTTTTTGTGTGTAGTAAATGCTTTTCAATCATCCATTGCAGTTCAATTACATCATCGTATTCCGAAACCGGCGATAATTCAACCATATCGGTGTTGCAATGGAATTCAAAATCATCATTCAAATCTAATACGTAGGCTATTCCGCCACTCATACCAGCCGCAAAGTTTCTTCCTGTTGATCCCAGCACCACAACACGTCCTCCAGTCATGTATTCGCAACCATGGTCGCCAACACCTTCAACAACTGCATAGGCCCCTGAGTTACGCACGCAGAATCGTTCTCCTGCAATTCCGCTAAAAAATACGCTTCCAGAAGTTGCTCCATAAAGCACTGTGTTACCTATAATGATGTTTTCTTCAGCTTTTATGGTTGCCGTTGCAGGTGGAACAACTACAATTCTACCTCCGGATAAACCTTTTCCAAGGTAGTCGTTGGCATCACCTTCTAATCTAAAGTTAATACCTGGTGCTAAAAATGCCCCAAAACTTTGTCCTGCTGAACCATAAAAATTACCATTTATAGTATGTTTTGGAAGTCCTTTTGCGCCAAATTTCTTAGCTACGGCACCTGATAACATTGCCCCAACAGAACGATCTGTATTGCCAATTTTTTTCGAAATCCAAACCTTTTCTTTGTTTACCAGTGCTTTTTTTGATAATGTAAGCAGTTGACTATCAAGATTATCCTGTATTTTGTGTTTTTGTGTTTCAACATTGTACAGTGCATTGAAATTTGATTCTCTTGGATATTCAATCAATGGAGAAATATCAAGTTTTTTTGCTTTCCAATGGTCAATATCTGATCTTACTGATAGCCAATCTCTTCTTCCTACCAGCTCTTCAAATTTGCGAACACCTATTTCTGCCATGTAAGTTCGAACCTCTTCGGCTAAAAATTTGAAATAGTTAATGGCATATTGTGCATGACCAATGAAACGTTTTCTCAAATTTTCATCTTGCGTTGCTACACCGGCAGGACATGTGTTTAAATGACATTTTCGCATCATGATACAGCCAAGTGTTATCAGTGCAGCCGTTGAAACTCCAAATTCTTCAGCGCCCAGCATACCTGCAATAATAATATCCCTTCCGGTTTTTATCTGACCATCCGTCTGAAGCTTTACCCTGCCGCGTAAGTTATTCATTACAAGTGTTTGATGTGCTTCAGCCAATCCCATTTCCATTGGAATACCAGCATGCTTTATCGAACTTACCGGGCTTGCACCTGTTCCGCCTTCGGTACCGCTAATTACAATTAAATCAGCAAAAGCTTTTGCTACACCGGCTGCAATGGTTCCTACCCCTGTTTCAGAAACCAGTTTTACACTGACTTGTGCATCAGGGTTAACAGATTTCAAATCGAAAATTAATTGTGCCAAATCCTCTATAGAATAAATATCGTGATGTGGAGGGGGCGAAATTAAGGTAATACCTGGTAGTGAATTTCTAATTTTTGCTACAATTCCATCTACTTTATGACCAGGAAGCTGACCGCCTTCACCAGGCTTTGCACCTTGTGCCACCTTAATTTGAATTTCATCGGCATTTACCAGGTAGTGTGTATCTACTCCAAAACGACCCGATGCTACCTGTTTTATTGCACTACGTCTGCTAATTCCATTTTCATCAGGGATGAATCTTTTTTTATCTTCTCCGCCTTCACCGGTATTACTACGTCCTCCTATTTCGTTCATAGCAATGGCAAGTGCTTCGTGTGCTTCTTTGCTGATTGAGCCAAACGACATTGCTCCGGTGACAAAACGCTTCATGATTTCTGTTGCCGGTTCAACCTCGCTAATGTCGATTGGTTTTTTCCGGTAGGTAAGCATTCCCCTCAAAAAGACAGGACTCATGGTTTGATTGTCTGCTAATGAAGTAAATTCTTTAAATTTTTTGAAATCATTATTTTTTGTTGCCCATTGTAACAATCCAATTGATTCGGGGTTCCAATTGTGTATTTCACCATTTTTTCTGAAAGCATAGTTGCCCGTACTATCAAGTAATCCATTAAAATCATTTTGCACAAACGCTTTTTCATGAATTAAGGATACTTCTTTTGCAATTTCTTCAAGACCAATGCCTCCAATTCTGGATGCAGTTCCGGTAAAGTATTTATTTACAAGTTTTTGGTCTAAGCCAATTGCTTCAAATATTTGCGCACCATGATAGCTTCGCAGGGTGCAAATACCCATTTTCGACATGATTTTTAACAAACCTTTGTCAATAGCTTTGATGTAGTTTATTCTTGCCTCTGGATATTTTAAGTCTTGCAACTTACCTTTTTTCGCTAGGTCTTCTATTACAGCAAAGCTTAGGTAGGGATTAATTACACTTGCCCCAAATCCAAGTAGCAAGGCAAACTGATGAACCTCGCGTGCTTCTGCTGATTCAACAATTAATCCAACCTGCATTCTTTTCTTTTGCTGAATTAAATGATGATGTACTGCCGAAACCGCTAAAACAGCAGGAATGTGAGCTTTGTCTTTAGAGATATTTTTATCGGATAATATGATAAAATTAATGTTACTATCAACTGCTTTTTCAGCATCTTTGCATAACTTCTCCAATCCTTTTTCAAGGTCTTTGCCATCATCCTTAACCGGGAAAACCATTGGTAGGGTTACATTTGAGAAAGAAGCATGTTTCAGATCCTTAATTTTTCCCAAATCAGTATTGGTAATAATTGGCGATTTGAACTTTATTAAATGGCAATGAGAAGGTGTTTCATTTAACAGGTTTTTTTGTACCGACCCAATATAATTTGTCAGCGACATAACCAACCCTTCGCGCAAGGGGTCAATTGGTGGGTTAGTAACCTGAGCAAAAATTTGTTTGAAATAATTTGCTAAATTTTGAGGCTTTTTGGCCAACACAGCCGTTGGTGTATCGTTACCCATGGAGCTTATTGGCTCTTTTCCAGTCTGGGCCATTGGTTTGATAATGAAATCAATATCTTCTTTTGTATAACCAAAAGCTTTTAAGTAGGTATCATGTTTATCACCTAAGTTTGAACTTACCCTGTGTTTTACTTCAATATCTTCGAGGTTGAGCCTGTTTTCTTTAAGCCATGCTGTATAAGGGTTTCTTCTGGCCAAATTTGCTTTTACCTCCTCGTTTGGAATGATAATTCCTAATTTGGTATCAACCAAAAGAATTTTTCCGGGACGCAGGCGGCCTTTTTCCTTAATTTCCTCACCTTTAAATGATTGCACTCCGGTTTCGGAACCCATCACAATTAAATCATTTTTGGTAATAAGGTAACGCGATGGTCGTAAACCGCTTCTGTCAAGTGTACCACCAATGTATCTTCCGTCTGTAAACAGGATAGATGCAGGTCCATCCCATGGCTCCATAAAAGTAGAGTGGTACTCGTAAAATGCCTTTAAACTGTTTGGAATGGGGTTTCTGTCGTTCCATGCTTCAGGTACCATCATACTTAAAGCATGAGGTATGCTACGGCCTGTTTGTACCAAAAATTCAAGTGCATTATCAAAGGAGGCAGAATCACTTTTGCCTGGTTCAATAATTGGGAATAATTTGGGGAGGTGGTCTCCAAATCGTTCAGAGTCTAATAACGATTCGCGAGCATGCATCCAAAGACGGTTGCCTTTTATCGTGTTAATTTCGCCATTATGAGCAATGTATCTGAAAGGTTGTGCCAAATCCCAGGTTGGGAAAGTATTTGTACTGAAACGTGAGTGTACTAATGCAATCGCACTTTTAAATGATTCATCTTTAAAATCGAGGAAATATCCACCTAATTGTTCCGGGGTAAACATTCCTTTGTATACAATTATTTTTGAAGACAAACTAGGCATATGGAACATTACCTTTTGCGAAAGGTTGGATTCAAAAACAATTTTTTCAATCCTTTTTCTAATGATGTAGAGTTTCCTTTCCAGTTCATCCTGTTCAATATTGTCAGAAATAAAAATTTGCTCAATTGCAGGCTCAGCAGATAAAGCAATTTCACCTAAAATTGAAGAGTTTACTGGTACTTCGCGAAATTGAAGGAATTTTGCACCTTCTTCTTTAATAATTTCAACAAATTTATCTTTACACCATTTGGCTTCTTCTTCTTTTTTGGGAAGAAATAACAGCCCTGTACCGTACAAACCTGGGTCTGGCAATATAATATCCTGTTCAAGTAAAAATTCATGAGGAATTTGCAAGGTTATACCAGCTCCATCTCCTGACTTATTGTCAGCACTTTCAGCACCTCTGTGAGCCATGTTCTCAAGAACGCTTAAGCCACGCTTTAGTATTTTATGCGATTTTTCGCCTTTGATGTGGGCAACAAATCCAATACCGCATGCATCATGCTCATTATCAGGGGTGTACAATCCTATTTTTTGTGGTAAGCTCATATATAATGAATTTTAATTTGATATAGTGCAAGTTATTTTGCAGAATTTGAAACAAATAGTTTTTTGTAATAATTCAACACAAATAATGTTGATTAAAAACTAATTTGATGCAAAAATGGATACAAAGATACTATTTTTTCTTTTTGCTCGTGCATAAAAATTCATGTTTTGATGTTCTTTAACATAAATTTTTTTACAAGCGTAAGATTATCAGTTACTTACTTTTGCACTTCTAAAATTAAGTTTTTGTTAACCAGACTACATTTTAGTGCAATGTTGTTAAGTTTTTGGTTTTGGTACCTTCTTTGGTTTAAATGTTGTCAGAATTTAATTTCTATAAATATGCACTTGGTTTTGTATATTTATACAATTACTCCCACTTGCTTTTTTGTTTAAGAAAAGTGGGAGTAAAGTATCACTCTTATTTAGCTATAAATTCTGCAATCCAGCTTCCTACTTCTGAAGTTTTATAGGCTTTTTCATCGCCAGCAATGTCTACAGTTACTACTCCTGCGGTTAATGATTCGTTCACTGCATCTTTAATAGCCTGCGCCTCATTTAATAAATCTAATGATTCTAAAAGCATGGCGGCTGAAAGTATGGTTGCAACAGGGTTGGCAATATCTTTACCGGCAGCCTGCGGGTAAGAACCATGGATAGGCTCAAATACCGAAGTATGGATTCCAACTGATGCAGAAGGGAGTAACCCTAGCGAGCCAGTAATTACACTTGCCTCATCAGAAAGAATATCACCAAACATATTTTCAGTTACCATAACATCAAATTTCTTTGGCCACTGAATTAGTTGCATTGCAGCGTTATCAACAAACATGTAGTCGGTCTCAATGTCGCTGTATTCTTTTTCCATTTTTTGGGCAATTTCTCTCCATAAACGTGATGTACATAGCACATTTGCTTTATCTACAACTGTTAATCGTTTATTACGTTTTTCGGCATAACTGTAAGCTAATTTAAGAATACGTTCGATTTCTTCGGTTGTATAAACACAGTTATCAAAGGCTTTGGTTAAATCTTCAGAACGACCTTTTTCACCAAAATAAATACCACCTGTTAATTCGCGAACTACCACAAAATCAGCACCTTCCACAATGTCTTTACGCAGTGGGCTTTTGTGTAATAAGGATGGAAAAGTTGTTACTGGTCGAATGTTGGCATACAATCCTAATTCTTTACGCATTTTCAATAAGCCTTGTTCCGGACGAACTTTTGCTTTTGGATCATTATCGTATTTTGGATCGCCAATAGCCCCAAAAAGTACTGCGTCTGATTCCATACATAACTTGTGAGTAGCTTCAGGATAGGGTTCACCAACCTGGTCAATTGCCGTAGCACCTGTAATGCCGTATTCGAAATTAAAGGTATGACCAAATTTTTGGCCTACCGAAATCATTGCTTTCTTAGCTTGTTCTACTATCTCCGGGCCTATTCCGTCGCCGGCTAACACTGCGATTTTAAATTCCATTCTTTATTTTTTAAAAAGTACTTATTTAATATTTATAAGTATTTATCCTTCGACTAACGCTCAGGAACAGAATACTTATAAGTTATTTTGGTTGTAAATTGCTTTCCTGACTTTTTTATTTACTATTCCTTTTATAATTCCCCAAATAATTATTGATATAATATGAATTGGTAAACCTATTAATAATTTTGGAATTCCGGTATTTATTGAGTACGCCACTGCTGATGGAGATATTTCACCCATTGCTTGAATTGAATCAAAGCCATAATACAACATTATCAGGAAACTAAAAATTCTAAACAAAAATGATAATAAACCAAAGAACCAAATTCCCATTAATCCAATATTAGGATTTTCAACTTGGCTAATTTTAAGCAACTTTACAATTGCAAGAATAATAACAACTGCAAAACATATCAGCGAAAAAGCATCTGTAATTATCGCAAAATTGAATTCACTTTCCATCTATAATTTAAACTCTAGGCACTCATAAATACTCTAAGTACTTATAAGTATTCCTACATTACACTATCCTCAATAATGTTTAATACTTTTTCGGTTGCTTTTATTGCAGCTACTGTTTGGTCTGGGGCTAACCCTCTGGTTCTTATTTGTTTATCATTGTAACTCCAGGTAATCATGGTTTCAACAAGTGCATCTGTTTTTCCACCTGGAGGAATGGTTACAATATAATCTTCAAGAATTGGCCTTTGTTTTTCTAGTCGTGAATATATTTTCCACAAAGCTTTCATAAAAGCATCGTACTGCCCATCGCCTGTTGAATTTTCTTCGTATGATTTTCCATTAATTTCAACACTAATATTTGCAATGGGTTTTAATCCATTAGCCAGGGATAAAATGTAATGGTTAAACTTTATGGATTTCTTTTTATTTCCATTTTCGAAAATATCAGAAATAATGTAAGGTAAATCTTCTGTGGTTACGTTTTCTTTTCTATCGCCAAGTTCAATGATTTTTTCAGTAAGCTTTTTTAATGATTTTGCATCCAATTCCAAACCTAATTCTTCGAGGTTCTTTTTAATATTTGCTTTTCCTGAAGTTTTACCAAGTGCATAGGTTCTTACCCGACCAAAGCGTTCTGGCATTAAATTATTAAAATAGAGGTTGTCTTTGGTGTCTCCATCGGCATGCACACCACAGGTTTGCGTAAATACATTATCGCCAATGAGCGGTTTATTTTCGGGTATTCTTATTCCTGAAAACGATTCAACAATTTTACTAACTTTTGTTAGTTTTAATTCCTGCACATTGGCCTCAACATTAAGGTGATCTTTAATAAGACCAATAATACTTGAAAGTGGGACATTTCCAGCTCTTTCGCCCAATCCATTAACTGTTGTATGAACGCCTTGTATCCCGGCCTTTATAGCTGAATATACATTTGCTGTAGAAAGGTCGTAATCATTGTGGGCATGAAAATCAAAATGAATATCCGGATATTTATCAACCATAATTTTGCAGAAATCATAAGTCTGTTCATGATTTAAAATTCCCAGTGTATCAGGGAGCATTATCCGTTTTATATTTTCATATTTTAATTCATCCATCAAAAGAAAAACATATTCCTGCGAGTGAATCATGCCATTTGACCAGTCTTCGAGATATAAATTTATATCAAACCCTTGTGAATCAGCATATTTAATAATCTCTTTGATGTCTGAAATATGCTCTTGTGGGGTTTTTCTTAATTGTCCCTGAACATGGTTTAATGAACCTTTGCTCAACAAATTTACAGTACGGATACCAGCTTCTTTAAGCCAGTCAATTGAATCTTTTCCAATAAAACCAAGCGCCTCAATTTTTTTAATAATACCATTTTCATTGGCCCATGTGGCTATTTTATTCAGTGCTTCAAATTCACCCTCCGAAACAAGAGCAGAACCAACTTCTATTCGATCAAGCTTTAATTCGTTGAGCAATAGTTTTGCAATGCTAAGTTTTTCTTTTGCATTAAAAGAAACTCCGCGGGTTTGTTCGCCATCGCGGAGTGTTGTATCCATTATTTCTATTTTCACAACTTTCGAAATTGGTCATTAGGCATTGGACATTAGTTTTTAAATGACTACTGACCAATGACCAATGACAATTAATAACTTACACTTTCCTCATATTTTTTCACATCATCTTTGATGCTTAGTAAATAGTCAATGTCATCATAGCCATTCATTAGGCAGGTTTTTTTGTAGGCATTTATTTCAAAGCTTTCTTCCAAACTGCCATCTGCAGTTTTTATAATCTGGCTTTCGATATCAACAATTACCTGAATTTTAGGGTTCTCTTCAATTTTTTTGAACAGTTCCTCAAGAAATTCATCGGAAACCTGAACCGGTAAAATACCATTATTCAAAACATTGTTTTTAAAAATATCAGCAAAAAAGCTTGAAACAACCACTTTGAAACCATAATCGGCAATTGCCCAGGCTGCATGCTCCCTGCTTGAGCCACAGCCAAAATTCTTCCCTCCAACCAAAATGACTCCTTCGTATTTGCTATTATTTAATGGAAACTCCGCTTTTGGGGTATCATCATTGTTGTACCGCCAGTCTCTGAAAAGGTTGTCACCAAAACCAGCTTTACTGGTAGCTTTTAAAAAACGTGCAGGAATTATTTGATCGGTATCAATGTTTGCAATATTAACAGGAACGCATCCCGATTCTATTTTTATTAATTTTTCCATTTATTGGATTATTTTTATGTTTAGAAAAAGTAGCGAAGCAGCATTGTTAACGCTATGTTGATTTTGATATAAACCTAATTACTATACTAATGAGCTGCCCCGCTACAGCATTAACTAACTTACTATTTTTGTCATTGGCCATTAAGTCATTTGTTTTGCTTTCTTTTAATGACAAATCACCAGTGATTATTATTTAATTCAATAAATCTACAGGATTAGTAACTTTTCCTGTAACGGCAGCTGCTGCGGCTACCAATGGTCCGGCAAGCAATGTTCGGGCTCCGGGACCTTGTCGACCTTCAAAATTTCTGTTTGAAGTGGATACAGCATATTTACCAGCAGGAATTTTGTCATCATTCATTGCCAAACATGCAGAGCAACCTGGCTGACGCAATTCCATACCGGCTGCTTCAAAAATATCTTTCAAACCTTCTTCAATGGCTTGTTTTTCAACCTTTTTTGAGCCTGGTACTAGCCAAACTGTTACATTGTCTGCTTTTTTCTTTCCTTTTATAATACTGGCTGCTGCCCTGAAGTCTTCAATTCTTCCGTTGGTGCAACTTCCAATAAAAACAAAATCAACTGGTTTACCAATCATGGCATCATTGGCTTTAAAGCCCATGTATTCCATTGCTTTTTTATCCGATTCTGATTTCTCTACCTCAACCGGAATATTTTGCTCAATTTTAAGCCCCATTCCCGGATTGGTTCCATAGGTAATCATTGGGGTAATATCTTCAGCATCGTACTTGTATTCTTTATCAAAAACAGCACCTTCATCACTGTAAAGAGTTTTCCAGTAAGCTTCCATTTTGTCCCACTCTTCGCCTTTTGGTGCAAATTCTTTTCCTTTAACGTAGTTAATGGTTGTTTCATCAGGAGCTATAAGGCCTCCTCGGGCACCCATTTCAATGCTCATATTGCAAATGGTCATACGTTCCTCCATCGTAAGCTTTTCTATTGCGCTTCCTGCATATTCTATAAAATAGCCGGTGCCTCCACTAGCTGTGAGTTTTGAAATAATGTACAGAATAATGTCTTTTGAAGTTACGCCATTCTTTAGTTGACCATCTACAATAATTCGCATTCTTTTAGGTTTGTATTGTAACAGGCATTGTGTTGCCAAAACCATTTCAACCTCTGAGGTACCAATTCCGAAAGCAATGGTGCCAAATGCCCCATGTGTGGCAGTATGGCTATCGCCACATACAATGGTCATTCCTGGCTGGGTAATGCCCAGTTCGGGGCCAATAATGTGGACGATTCCATGTTTTTCGTGTCCAAGACCGTAAAGCTCGATACCAAAATCTTTACAATTTTCTTCTAATTTAGCTACCTGTTTTCTCGACATCTCTTCTTTTATAGGAAGATGCTGATTAATTGTAGGCACATTATGATCGGGTGTTGCTACTACCTGTTCAGGCCTGAATACAGGAATTTTTCGCGCCCTCAAACCATCAAATGCTTGAGGGCTGGTTACTTCATGAATGAAATGTTTATCAATGTATAATACATCAGGACCGTTGTCTATTTGCTTTACAACATGTGCATCCCATATTTTGTCAAATAATGTTTTCATTTAAATTTTTTAATATTTGGTTAATGATCAATGAATGAGGATTTTAGAAGCTTGTTCATTGCAGTTCGAATACTACTTCTTTATCCTCTAATCATCGATCTAAGTTTATTAATTCCTTTTTGTGAGTTTATGCGTTGGCATCGGCTGTTTCTGATACTTCTTTGGTTTCGTTATTATTTTTAAAACCAAATCCGTTTGCTTTTTCTATTGCATCAATAAAAGCTTCAACCGAAGCGGTTATAATATCTGTATTTGTTGAAAAACCATAATAAGAGATGCCATTGCTTTCGATTTGCACATGTACTTTACCCATATCATCGCTTCCGCGGGTAATAGCCTGAATAAGAAACTCTTCAAGTTTAACTTTCTTTTTTAGGATGTTTTGTACTGCTGTAAATGAAGCATTAATTGGTCCGTTTCCGGTGGCTGTTCCGGAAATCAGTTCCCCGTCTACATCTAACCTGATGATTGCTGTTGGAAGTGGGGTTTTTCCTGAAATAACCTGAAGGTGTTCCAGTTTAATTTTGTGCTTTTGTACTTTCCCCATATCAAGCATTAACAACAAATCTTCATCATTTACATCCTTTTTCTTGTCGGCAAGGTTAAGGAATTTCTCGTAGGCAACATCCAATTCTTCCTGACTTAATTTGATGCCATTAATTTCTAACCTGTGTTTCAATGCTGCTCTACCACTTCGGGCAGTTAAAACAATTGATGATTGATTGATTCCAACATCAACCGGATCAATAATTTCGTAATTTTCACGGTTTTTTAATACTCCATCCTGGTGAATACCCGATGAGTGAGCAAATGCATTACGGCCAACAATTGCTTTGTTAGGCTGCACTGGCATTCTCATTAAAGTGGAAACCAAACGGCTGGTTGAGAATATTTTTTTCGACTGGATATCAGTCCTTAAAGGAATATCTTTTCGGCTTTGCAAAATCATTGCAATTTCTTCAAGCGAAGTATTACCGGCGCGTTCGCCAATTCCGTTGATAGTTACTTCGGCCTGACGGGCTCCATTCATTAATCCTGCAATTGTATTGGCAGTAGCCATGCCCAAATCATTGTGGCAATGGGTGGCAATAATTGCGTTTTCAATTCCTTTTACATGATCTACCAGGTATTTTATTTTAGTACCAAATTCTTCAGGAATTGTGTAACCAGTTGTATCCGGAATATTTACTACCGTTGCTCCAGCTGCAATAACTGCCTCAACTACTCTTGCAAGGTATTCATTTCCTGTACGTCCTGCATCTTCGGCATAAAATTCAACATCCTCAACAAATTTTTTGGCATAGCTAACAGCTGCAACTGCTCTTTCGATTATGTCATCAGGATTTGATCTAAGTTTATTATAAATATGATAATCAGATGTTCCTATTCCGGTGTGAATTCTTGGTCTTTTTGCATGTTGGAGCGCCTCGGCTGCAACATCAATATCTTTTTGTACTGCCCTTGTTAAACCGCAAATAACGGGCTCTTTAACCGCTTTTGCAATTTCAACTACTGAATTAAAATCACCCGGGCTTGAAATCGGAAAACCAGCTTCGATAATGTCTACGCCCAAGGACTCAAGAGCCTTTGCTACTTCAATTTTTTCAATTGTATTTAATTGGCAACCAGGCACTTGTTCACCATCCCTTAGGGTGGTATCGAAAATATAAACTTTGTCGTCCATAGAAAGTGTATTTTTGTTTGTATTTCTTGGAATTGAATTTCCAATAACAAGATTACAAAAGAAGATGCTTGATTTAAACTAAAAAAATTGCATTTTTACAACAGCTAACGAGGGATTTTTTTGTATAAATTAATTCGCAATATATTGTATAACAATATCTTAAGCTGATAAAATAACTGAATTAATTACAATGGCTAAAAGCAATTCGGATCATTTGTTTAGATTGATAAAGGCACTTACACCTGCTGAAAAAAGATATTTTAAAATATTTGTTTCAAAAGGCAGTTCGGCTGGTGATGCTAAATTTATTAAACTGTTTAACATTATTGATAAACAAAACGATTTTGATGAAGCAAAAATCCTGGATCAGGAGAAAAGCATTAAGCCCAGCCAGCTTTCTAATATGAAAGCTCATTTATACAAGCAGATTTTACAAAGCTTGAATAATTACAATCCTGACAATGATGTTGAAATTAAAATTAGGGAAATTCTCAATCATACCAATATATTATACAACAAAGCTTTGTATGAACAGTGCTGGAAAATGCTAGAAAAAGGCAGGCAACTGGCCGAAGCAAATGATAAACAACGACAACTGTTTGCACTGATTGAGTTTGAAAAGAAATTATTGACTAAATTAATAAGGACTGATATTAAAGAGCAGGTGCTTGATTTGGTAAAAGAATCGGAAAGCCAGCAAAAGAAGTTACAAAACATCAACATTTTTCAGAATCTTTCCATCCGATTGTATTCGTTTTACTTGCAGTTAGGTTTTATTCGCAACTCAAATGATTTTGAAATTGTTAACCGTTTCCTTTATTCTTCGCTTCCGGCTTTTAAAGAAGAAAACCTGACTTTTGATGAAAAAAACTATTTGTACAATTCGTTGGTTGGTTATTATCAGTTTATACAAGATATTGACAGGGGCTACGAATATGCCAAAAAATGGGTGGATTTGTTTGAACAAAACCCCGAAATGATAATTCCAAAGGTTGAAAACTATATTAAAGCAATACACAACCTGTTAATTGCCCAGTCGAAACTGTTTAAGTATCATGAGTTTATAGAGTATTCGAAAAAATTTGAAGCCATTGGTAATTTTGAAAGCTTAAGTATTACGAATAATCTTAAGTTGCTTTTATTTAAATATTCTTCGATGCATAAAATAAACGAATTTTTTATGACGGGGAGATTTTCCGAAGGAACCAAAGTGATACCAGAAATAGTTAAAGATTTAGAAAAGTTTGAAGATTTTTTGGATCGCCAAAGCATTACCATTTTTCATTACAAATTTGCCTGTATGTATTTTGGCGACGAGGATTATACCAATTCAGTATTCTGGTTAAATAAAATAATCAACTCAAAAGATGTAAATATTAGATCCGATATTCATGGTTTTGCCAGGATATTAAACCTAATTAGCCATTGGGAGTTGGGAAACATGGATTTGGTAGACTATTACATCCGCTCAACTTATCGCTACCTTATTAAAAAGGCCGATTTTCATTTGTACCAAAACTACATTTTTAAATTTCTTCGAAAATTATCGAGTATGTTGCCAGAGCAACTTGGTGAAGCTTTTATTGATTTACGTGAAAAACTACTACCGCTTACTAATAACCCTTACGAAAAACGGGCTTTTATCTATTTCGACATAATTTCGTGGCTGGAAAGCAAGATTGAAAACCGCTCCAACCAGTTGATAATTAGAGAGAAAGCGGAGAAGCAGATAAGTTTTCAGAAAGGGGAATAATAACAGTAATCCGTCAAGCCACTTCTATTCATCGCTATATAGCGGCTAGGCGGCTTGTTAAAGCTCTTCAAAAAACATAAGCGCATGGATGAATCTATTTTTGGTGAATAGTTTGTGGATTGCAGCTTATACCAAACCGCTACCAAATTGATAAAAAAAGATTTGACCCTGAGGCGTCGGGGTTCCGATGAATTAGCATGTTAAGAAAATTTATTTTCTGTTACATGATAACCATTGGGTATTAGTTGTTTCTTTTAGCTTCTAACAATTGACATAAATGCAATTGTTAAAAATTCTTAATTTATTTTATCTAATGAAACAATAGTAAAAGGTCCACGTATAAGCCAGTATAATAAAAATTTTTGTACAAATTAAAATTTGAGAAATGATTAAACAATTAAGTAAACTTTCAATTATTTTGTTGGCATTGGTAGCAAGTTTTTCTTCTTGTAAAAAAGATGAAGATGCTGTTAGGGAAAACAGTTTTTCATACAATGGTGAAAACTTTAGCATAACTAATGGCTTTTTTAAAGATTATGGTGCTTATAATGCTGAATGTGCTGATTTTGATATTTATTTTACTTCAGGCATTACTAAGGATGGTTCTTCTTTAACTGGTACTGGCGATATAGTATATCTAGACTTAAACTCTCCAAATCTAGATGAAATTGCATCAGGAACTTACACATGGACTGATGGAGCCAGGGCTGCTAACACTATTATTCATGGATATGTTGGTATGGATTATGATTATGACCTTGAATCAGGAACCAGGTATGATTTAGTTGGTGGGACTGTTAAAATTAGTGTATCTGATAGTAACTACGAAATTGAATATACCCTGGAACTTGCAAATGGTGAGACTGTAACCGGATACTACAATGGTAGCTTGGTAGAATTGACATCATCTTTAAAAGAGGGTAAAAAATAAATTGCAAGCTTAGATATAAAGACCTTGTTTTTAAAGTTAATTGTTGCCTAGGCAGCAATTAACTTTTTTATTAAATAGCAATCAAATAATGAAACCTTATAGTGCTAAATTATCTTGAATATAAAGGTGAAAGGATTTTATTTTTGATTATTCGGCTTGTAAATCTAACAATGTGAGGCCTCATATTTTACATCAGTTATTTCAGGAATGCAAAAAACCACCCGAAAAACTTAGAATATTGACGGATTTAACAGGTCAAAACACTGGAAACCTGTTTGTAAAAAAAGTAAATGAATATGCTGAAACTATAGAGCCTAAAGTAATACAGAAAGCTATTGTTGGAATAACCTGTGCCCGAAAAATACTTTCAAATGGAATCAATGTTTTTTAAAGGATAAGCACTTACTTTACAATATTAGAGAAGAGGCCTATGAGTATTTGGATTCCTGGCTTTTGACCTCTTTCAATTAAAAATTATCCTCAAATACAAGGTTGCTACTGTCATCCCATAATTTCTTCGTAAAAAGCAATGCCTTTAAAGCTGTAATTTGAGCATTCAATGGTCTGAATGGTACGTTCCTTGCTTTGGCTGAGGGCTCAAAAAAACATATCAGGCTGTTAAGTATTGGAACGAGTTTGAGAACATTGTTGAAAGAGCGTGATATCAAATTTGTGTTGCAATTAGGGCTCACTGAAAAACGCCTAAGCCTATTAAAATTAAACATTTATATAAAAGAAGTTGTAAAAAAGTGCAAAGGTTCTTAAAAAAATAGTAATTTTTCCTTGCATTAACTTTATCTTTAAGTAGCAAAAAATTAATGATTATAATGCTAGCCAGGGGCACATCATCTACTTCATTAGCTTCAGCTCGAAGTATTCATATACATCTTCGCTTTGCTAATTTTTCTCCCTTTGGTCGAAGATATCACTTCGCTAAGTTGTAGCTAATGTACCTCTGACTTTTTCAGCAGGCCCTATGTAACAATTATTTCTGCACTTATAAAATTAAGCAAATAAGCATCCTTTTGATGTAAATTTTAAAAACGATTGTGTAGTCGTTCACCACCCTCAGGATTCGAGCTTCAAGCCCTGTCTTTTAGCATTTTTTTTAAGGTACTAATAACCTGAGTTCGATTAAAAATATTCACACAGTTTGAATATTTTATGTCGAACTCAGGTTAATACATAATGAACAAATCAAGTTTATTACCTTGACTCTAATTTTACTTTCAAGGTGTATTCACCGTCTTTAAGGCCATTAGCACCAACCACTCCAATCACCACTTTGTAAGGGTTGTTAATAGCTGTAATGTTTGAAACCGATCGGGTATGATCTTGTGTTTTACCAACTCTTGGCCTGTCCCATTTATGATCTACCTCGCAACTAACACACGATGGCAAATTAGGCACAATTGCATTACTGGTTTTGCCTATTTCATACACATACAAGCTTAAATCAGCATTTTTATCTTTGGGTTCCACAGAAACTTCCATTTTTGAGTACCGTGGTATTTCAGTAACATAAACAACATGGTTGCCAGTAAATTTATGTTTTTGTGTTTCAGGAAAACACGCAACAGAACTGTTCCAGGCCCAAGATAAATCATGAATTTCAACACCTGTATTTAGGTTGCCCTCATAGGAAAGTACTTTTCCTTTTTCGCAAGTTATTTTGTAAACTTTCACCTCTTCTTGTTTGGCCATGTTAGTTGCTTCACCACCTTCAATCTTAATCTCTAGAGTGTAATTACCTGATGTTAAACCTTTTGAGCCAACCACGCCAATAACAATGTTGTAGGGGTTTTTTATGGCATTTAACCTAACAGAACGAGTATGATCCTGGGTTTTTCCTTTTTTAGGATAGTCCCATTTATGATCAGCTTCGCAACTAACACAAGAATGTAAATTTGGTACCGTAGCAAAATTAGTGGTCCCAATTTGATAGGCATACAAACTAAAATCATCACTACTATTTTCAGGAATTACTGTAATGTTCATGATAGCATGCGGCGGTATAGTTGTTGAATACAATACGTGATTTCCTGTAAATTTAAGCTTTTGTGTTCCTGGGAAACAGGCTACAGAACTTTTCCATGCCCAGGAAAGATCATTGATTTTACTGCCTTGTGACAAATTTCCTTTCACCTTTACGGTTGCATTGGCCTGGGAGTTTACTTTTATCACTTTTGAAGGAAATTGTGCATAAAGATTTCCTGAAATAAACAGAATGACAAAAGTTGCAATAAGTTTTTCTTTCATTGGATTAAATTTAAGTTAAGTAATTGAATAAATTCAACTACAAAAACTTAAAGTTAGGACTAAAGTTTTAAAAATCATAATCCTTAACCCGTTCAACTAATTATACAATAACGGTTTATTTTGTGTCAAAATTATTATACAAACACCATCCAAAAATTACAATTTTATTTAACTTTACTCGCATAACATTATGCTGAAACTATGAACTCTTTTGAAATAAGAAAATTTGTTGCCCCAGAAATACTCTTTGGCAAAGATGTTCGCTTGCTTGCTGCCCAGTATTTACAGAACTATCAATTAAAAAAAATATTGATTGTTACCGATCCTATCATTGCAAACAACAGCTGGTACAGAAATATTATTGAAAACCTGACTGAATCAGGGATTGAATTTACAGTTTTCGATTCTGTAAGCCCTAATCCCAAAGAAATTGAAGTGATGGAAGGTTCCGATACCTATTTGCAAAAAAATTGCAAAGGAATTTTGGCCATTGGAGGTGGCAGTGTAATTGATTGTGCAAAAGGTATTGGAGTGGTTTCAAGCAACCGAAAACATATCTTAAAATTTGAAGGAGTAGATATAATTCCCGTTCCAAGTCCGCCAATAATTTGTATACCAAGCACAGCTGGAACTTCAGCTGATGTATCGCAATTTTCGATTATTCGGGATATGAACCGAATGCTGAAAATTGCCATTATAAGCAAAGCGGTGGTGCCAGATGTGGCTTTGATTGATCCGGTGGCAACCCTCACTATGGACAAGTTTTTGACTGCTTGCACCGGACTTGATGCACTTACTCATGCAGTAGAGGCCTTTGTTTCAAATGCCAACTCGCCAATTACCGATAACCATGCGCTAAATGCTATCAGATTAATTTCAGAAAACCTGTATACTTCTGTTAATGAGCCACATAACATGGAAGCCAGGTACAATATGATGATTGGAAGCCTTGAAGCCGGACTTGCATTTTCGAACGCCAGTTTGGGCGCAGTGCATGCTATGGCTCATAGCCTTGGGGGGCTCTATGATTCGGCACATGGCGAGTGCAATGCACTTTTGTTGGATTATGTAATTGAATTTAATTTTGAAAACGAACCGGATAGATTTAAAAAAATAGGCAGCTACTTTGCTACTAACTACAAAGGCTTATCAATTGCCGAAAGCAAAAAACATACTTTAAATAGTATAAGGGAATTTAAAAAAAGTGTTGGAATAAATTACTCGTTAAAAAATACAGGTCTTCAAAGTAGTGATATCCCAACATTGGCCAGCTATTCGGTAAACGATCCTTGCATTGTTACCAACCCAAGAAAAGCGAACAACAGAGACATTGAAGTAATTTTTGAAAGTGCAATGTAGATGAAAAATAGCAACGATTTAAGAAATAAAATAATAGGACTTGGTGCTAACTCATTTAAAAAAAGTTATTATCCAGAGCTGGAAAACAAAGTTGAAGAACTTCAGCTTTTTCACCAGATTTTTGAAAAAACCAACGACCTTGTTATTGTGATTGAGCCAGAAGAGAAGCTGATTAAATACATTAACAATTCAGTTGCCGATCATTTTTGGTACAATAAAGAATACATAAACCTACCGGTTGAAAGACTTTTAGGTGCAAATTTTAACCAACAATTGGAACTATTTGAAAAGGAGGAGAAAAAAAACAAATTTATTTTTGAAATTAAACAAAACACAAAGCATTATGCACTCGAAGCAGTATTAAACACTATTGAAGTAGCAGGCGAAAAAAAAATTGTAGCAATTATCAGAGATATTACAGAACATTTATTGGTTCAAAATGAACTAAAAGAAAAAAACCACAAGCTTAATGAAAGCAACGCCATCATAAAACAAATAAATAAAGAACTAATTTTAGCAAAAGAAAAAGCTGAGCAAAGTGATCAGCTAAAATCAGCCTTCCTGGCAAATATGTCGCACGAAATACGCACCCCAATGAATGCCATTATTGGCTTTTCAAACCTTTTGGCCAAACCTTCAATAACTCTTGAACAAAAACAGGGGTTTATCGATATCATTAACTCCAGCGGCAAACAGTTGTTAAACATAATTAGCGATATTGTAGATATTTCAAAAATAGAATCTGGTCAGCTCAACGTAATACATAACGAGTTCAATATCAACAACTTAATCAATGAGCTTTTTACTCAATTTAGTTTAGAACTAGAAAAAACAAAACCAAAAATAAAGCTCAATGTTGTAAAAAGTTTACAGAATGAAGTTGCTTATATAATATCCGATCCCCACAGAATTAAGCAAATATTTATCAACCTGTTAAGCAATGCAATAAAATTCACGCATGAAGGTTCCATTAAATTTGGCTATAAAATTGAAAATTCTAAAAAGATCACCTTTTTTTGTAAAGATACAGGTATTGGTATTGCCCAAGAAAGCCACCAGCATATCTTTGAAAGGTTTGCGCAATCGTTTGATGCCAGGCAAAACAATTATGGAGGAACAGGCCTGGGACTTAGCATAACAAAGGGCATTGTTGAACTATTGGGTGGAAATATTTATTTGGAATCAGATACAGGAAAAGGGGCGCATTTTTGGTTTGAATTACCCTATATTTCAAACAATAAAGTTGTTTTTGAAAAAAAAGGACGAAGCAAAAATCAAGTTTTTGAATGGCCTGATGCAACCATATTAATTGCTGAAGATGAAGACTTTAACTATATGTATTTACGGGAGCTACTGACCAGTAGTAAAATAAATATTCTTAGGGCCCGAAATGGAAAGGAGGCTATTACAATTATAAACAACAACCCAGCCATTAATTTAGTATTAATGGATTTAAAAATGCCTATTCTCAATGGCTTTGAATCGACCAAAGAAATAAAGAAGATAAATAAAAACATCCCTATTATTGCTCAAACGGCCTATGCCCTTTCAGGCGATAGAGAAAAAGCCCTTGATGCCGGTTGCAATGATTACATTAGCAAGCCCATTGAGAAAGAAAAGCTATTTGAACTCATAGCTGCATTTATTTAGGAAAAATTACAAGTTTTAATTGTACAAATCAAACAGTATTTTACAAAATTTGGTTTAATTTTTGCAACATGTAAAAAAAACATCACAAAATTAAACAGCTAATAGAAACCTGCAAACCTGTATATTAATGTATTTTTGTTTAAATAGTTATATTAAAATACTAATAATTTACCAATTAAGTGTAGTATTTTTTTCTATCTACACTCCTGTCAGTGCACAAGATAAAACCACTATCGAAGACCAAATAAATAACAGCATTAAAGGTTTAGCAAGAGATTCCATTAAATTTAAATCGCTTGAAACGCTCTTTGACAAATACGCTTCGCTTGATTTTAATAAAGCAGTTACAGTTGGTAACAAGGCAATTAAATTTACCAAGGAAAAAAAAGACCCTAAAAGATTGATGCATTGGTATAGTAAAATGGCATATTTATATATGGACTATGAGCTATTTCCCCTGGCTCTGGATTACATTAAGCTGGCCATGCAAGAAAACCAAAAATTTGACAACGAAATAACCTGGTGGCTTATTAACATAGGCAATATTTATTATGCCGAAGAAATGTATGGCGAGGCTGAGAATTATTATAAAAATGCCCTCAATAATTTTAAAAAATCGACGACCAGGAGCGATAGTGTAGGTATAGCTGTCGCCTATTTGAACCTGGCACTGGTAAATCAAAAAAAGAAGAACAAAGAAAAGGCGGTTGATTATTATAAAAAATCAATAAATGCATGCGATGATATTAATGATAATTACCGAAAAACGAATACTTACACCTACTTGGTAAAGATGTATTTGGCTGATAATGAGCTGGATAAAGCAGATTATTACCTTGAAATTGCCAAAGAATGCAATAAGCTTTCTTTAGAAAATGACCTACAGCATACAATAAAAGAAATTGAGGGAGATCTTTACACTCAAAAAGAAATGTATGAAAATTCATTAAAAAGTTATGATTTAAGTATAAAACTTGCAATCTCAGTAAATAACACAAGGGATCTTATCAGGCTTTATAATAAAAAAGCAAATGTGTATTTTCTATTAAAAAAAATAGATTTAGCAGTAAACACTTACAAAGCTAGTTTAGCTGAAGCCAATAAAATAAATGATATTAAAAGGCTTGTTGAAATCAATAAATTAATATCGGAATTATATTTTCACCAAAATCTTACCGATTCGGCCTACTATTTTTTAAGAGATTATTCTCAATGGAAAGACAGTCTTGATAATTTGAACCTGAAAGTATTAATACATCGGTACGAAAAAGAAAGAGAACAAAGCAAAATTGAGCTGCTTGAAAATGACCTTGCCTTTGAAAAAAAAGAACAAAAAATATACAAATTTTCAGTTATTGGAATTTTATTATTGTTTTTTGCAGTTGTAATTTTTCTTCACTATGTGATAAAAAGCAGAAGACAACTAAAAAAGCAAAATGATAAAATTGTAGAACAAAATAATACTATTTCATCTCAGGTAGAAGAAATTATTCAACAAAACGATCTGCTAAGTAATTATAAAAATAACCTTGAAAAAAAAGTAGCTGAAAAAACCATGCACCTCGAAGCAGCTGTTAAAAAAGCTGAAGAAAGTGATTTACTTAAAACTGCATTTTTAACAAACATGTCGCATGAAATAAGGACTCCAATGAATGCTATTCTAGGTTTTGGAAGCCTTTTAAGCAATACCGACCTGGATGAAACAAACCGGGTTAAGTACATTGAGGTTCTGCTCAAAAGCTCGGAACAACTCCACAAGGTTATTGATAACATTATTGAAATATCAAAAATAGAATCGGGACAAATAACAGTAAGTAAAACCTATTTTGATGTCAACATACTTTTTCAGGAATTAATGTTATTCTTTAACAGGCATATTTTTGATATGAATAAAAGCAAAATTAAGCTGGAGTTTACTAACCAGCTGCCTGCTGAAAATAGTATGATTATTGCTGACAGGAATATGATTAAACAGGTTTTTATAAATTTAATTGATAATGCTATTAAGTTTACCCAAGAAGGTGTTATTCTTTACGGCTGCAAACTTGTGAATTTTAGCAGTATCGAATTTTTTGTAAAAGACACTGGCCAAGGCATTGAAAAGCACCATTTTGTAGCAATTTTTGATCGGTTTATGCAGGTAGAAGATAAAGGTAAAGATAAAAACAAAGGGGTCGGCCTTGGACTGCCTATCTCAAAAAGTCTGGTTGATAAATTAAATGGGCAACTATTGGTAGAATCTGAAAAAGGCAGAGGTTCAAGGTTCTTTTTCACTATCCCTTACGAAACAAATGAATCTTTTTCTATTTAGGGCTCACTGAAAAACGCCTAAGCCTATTAAAATTAAACATTTACATAAAAGAAGTTGTAAAAAAGTGCAAAGGTTTTAAAAAAAATAGTAATTTTTCCTTGCATTAACTTTATCTTCAAGCAGCAAAAAATTAATGATTATTATGCGAGCCAGAGGCACATCATCTACTTCATTAGCTTCAGCTCGAAGTATTCATATACATCTTCGCTTTGCTAAGTTGTAGCTAATGCACCTCTGACTTTTTCAGCAGGCTCTAACTAGGCAAAGTTTAAAGCAAAATAAGTCTAAAAATCTTTTTACCTTAGCACAAAACTTAGATTATTTTACCATGACAGAAACAACAGAGAAAAAACTATTCCTTATTGATGCTTACTCATTGATTTTCAGGGCTTACTACGCCTTTATCAATAATCCAAGAATCAACTCAAAAGGTCAAAATACTTCAGCCATTTTTGGTTTTACCAACTCATTGAACGAAATTTTAAGAAAAGAGCAACCCTCGCACATAGCGGTAGTTTTTGATCCCCCTGGAGGCAGTTTTAGAAAAGAACTTTACCCAGAATACAAAGCAAACAGAGGAGCCACACCTGAAGATATAATTTTTGCTGTGCCACACATCAAAGCAATCATTGAGGGTTTTAGAATTCCGGTTATTGAAGTTGAAAACTATGAGGCCGATGATACCATTGGTACCCTGGCTAAAAAAGCTGAAAATGAAGGCTTTGATGTGTACATGATGACCCCCGATAAAGATTACGGTCAATTGGTTAGTGAAAAGGTTAAAATGTACAAGCCTGGCCGCAAAGGTAAACCTGTTGAAATTGTTGGTAAAAAGGAAATATGTGAATATTATGGGATATCAAAACCAGAACAGGTTATTGATATTTTAGCACTTTGGGGCGATGCTTCAGACAATGTTCCGGGGGTACCAGGCATTGGTGAAAAAACAGCATCAAAATTGGTAGCACAGTTTGGTAGTGTTGAGAAATTATTGTTAAATGTAAACCTGCTAAAAGGAAAACAAAAGGAAAACTTAATTGCCTCAAAGGAACTTTTAAAGCTTTCAAAAAAACTTGTGACAATTCCCCTGGATGTACCTGTTGAATTAGAAGTTGAAAAACTAGAACGTAAGGATCCGGACAGAGAAAAGTTACAAAAAATATTTAGTGAGCTGGAGTTTAGAACCATGGCATCGAATATTTTGGGTACACAAACTACTTCGGAAACAAAAAAAGAAAGTGCCAGTAAAGAGGATATGTCTGAAAATCAAAACATTAACACCACATCTTTTCAGACCATAAAAACTACAAAACACGATTACAAACTGGTTGAAAAGGAAGATGAAATTGACCAACTTATTTTAAGCCTTTCTAAGCAGAAAGAGTTTTGCTTTGACACGGAGACTACCGGGCTAGATTATCACAATGTAGAACTAACAGGAATAGCCTTTTCGTGGGAGAAAAACAAGGCCTTTTATGTGTACCTGCCAGACAATATTGAAAAAGCAAAACAACTGGTGCTTAAATTCAAGGATTTGTTTGCCAATGATTCCATTCTTAAAGTGGGGCAAAACATTAAGTTCGACATGCAAATGATGAAAAGTTACGGCGTGGAGGTTGCCGGTCCTTACTTTGACACCATGCTTGCCCATTATTTGCTTCAGCCGGAGCAACGCCATAATTTCGACTTTTTGGTAGAAAGGTACCTCAACTACCATCCGGTTGAAATTGAAGAATTAATTGGGCCTAAAGGAAAAGGGCAAAAAACAATGCGTGATGTAGATCCGGAATTAATTAAAGAATATGCAGGTGAAGATGCCGACCTAACCCTGCAACTAAAATATGTTTTGGAAAAGGAACTCGAAAAAAACGGGTTTACAGAATTATTTAAAACCGTTGAAATTCCGGTGCTACCTGTTTTAACCGATATTGAATTTGAAGGTGTAAAACTTGATAAGGAAAACCTGGCCGCTTATTCGAAAAAACTAACTGAAAAAATCAAAACTGTAGAAGCAGAAATATACGAATTTGCAGAAACTGAATTTAACATTGCTTCGCCAAAGCAAATGGGTGAAGTTTTGTTTGATAAAATGAAAATTATCCCAAATCCGAAAAAAACTAAAACAGGACAGTACTCAACAAGCGAGCAAGAATTGCAAAAATTACGAAGCAAGCACGAAATAATTGATAAGATACTGACATTCAGGACACTACAGAAACTTTTATCAACCTATGCAGATGCCCTTCCAAAGCTAATCAACAAAAAAACCGGAAAACTGCATACCTCTTTTAACCAAACTGTTGCGGCTACCGGACGTTTAAGCTCAACCAATCCTAACCTGCAAAATATTCCAATCAGAACTGCGGAAGGAAGAGAAATAAGGAAAGCATTTGTGGCCTCGGGTGATGACCGAATTATTCTGGCTGCCGACTACTCGCAAATTGAATTGCGCCTGATAGCTGCCATGAGTGAAGATGAAAACATGATTGCCGCCTTTAAAAACCTGGAAGACATTCATGCAGCCACTGCAGCAAAAGTGTTTAACGTGGAACAAGCTGCTGTAAGTAAAGAAATGCGTAGCCAGGCAAAATCGGCCAACTTTGGTATTATTTACGGAATTTCATCTTTTGGATTGGCGCAAAACATTGGCATTTCGCGTAGTGAGGCTAAAAGTCTGATAGATAATTACTTTGCTACCTACCCCAAGGTAAAACAATACATGGAAAAACAGATTGCTTTTGCCCGCGATAACGAGTATGTGAGTACACTTTTTGGAAGAAAACGCTTTTTGCCAGATATTAATTCAAGAAACGCAGTTGTAAGAGGTGTTGCCGAACGAAATGCCATCAATGCCCCAATACAGGGAACTGCTGCTGATGTTATAAAAATTGCTATGGCAAAAATATATCATAAGTTTAAAGAAGAAAACATTAAAAGCAAGATGATTTTACAGGTACACGATGAATTGGTTTTTGATGTGTACAAAAATGAACTTGAAAAGGTAAAACAACTGGTAAAAACAGAAATGGAAAAAGCAGCACAACTTTCTGTTCCTTTAACTGTTGATATGGGTACAGGAAACAATTGGTTGGAGGCGCACTAAATTTGAACTTACAAATTTGATTTAGTCTAGTGTCGTGTCACCTGGCTAATTACCAGAAATATCAAATTTGACTTGACACTAGAATACTTATCCGTTTTTAACAGTTAATAAACGGTTGTGATTTTTTTCCAATAGAAGTTTTCTGAAATATGTTTTTATCTGGCAATAAACATCCGTAAAGGAACATAAAAACAAGCAAAAAATTTTGATTTATAGGTTATATTCCGGCAGATCTTAAAATTGGTTAAAGAGCAGGACTGGAAGCTAGCATCGCCTACCATTCTTTTTGTTTTTGCTAAATCCTGGCCAAGGCCTCAATTACTTTTTTGCAACCCTCATTTTTAATAAATTCGGTATGTTCCATTGTGTTTTTGAACTTTTTGCCACAAATTTTCGAGCATTCTAGTTCGTATTCGGTTACCTGGTTAAAGCGTTCAATTACTTTTGCCGAATCGGGGTCGGAAATGGTGTATTTCCAATCGCCTTTTTTTACTAATTCCAGTATGGTTTTCCAAATAGCAGCTGCCAATGCCCCGCAACCACTGCCACTTAGGCCTAGGCCACCAGCAAAACCTGCTGCCATCACCATTTCTTCGTCGGTTCCCCCCATCTTTTCAACCACTTCCGAAGCGCAGCTAACAGCCTCGATATCAGGCTCAACACATCCATTTGAAAGCTGTTCCTCGGCCACTTTTAATGCTAGTGGAGCCCATTTTGCGGCAAGTGTAAAGCAAGTGTACATTTTACCAGTAAAAAAGAATTTGGCTATGCTCCATTTCTTTTTAAAATCAACGTTGGTAATTTCTTCGCACTCTGTACTTTTTGTTTTTGTAAGAAACGATTCCAACAATACTTTGGTTGCCTCAATTGCCATGGCAATGGCCTGTCCCTGGTTTTTATACCTTCGGTAAGCCTCAGCACCCACAGCCATTGAAGCCCCCCACAGCATGCCACATTGGTAGCCATGTTGCACTATGCCACCAGCCAATGGGTCTACGGCCACTTCTTCATTTGGTTTAGGATGATTAAACTCCCGATTTAAAATATGAAAAAAGGTACGAGAACAGGTTCCTTGTTTTAAAAAGGTTCGTTTGGTTTTGAGTTTTATTTTTTCGGATTTAATAATGTTCATGGTATTTGTTTTATTGTTTGATTCTACAATTTCTCCCACAAATCTGATGGTTGCAGGCCATAAAAGTCGTTGAATAACAAAGCGATTGTTACAGTGAATGCTACAAAACCCAACACCATCAATACCTGAGTGAAGGAGGTTTTTTGTATTTCCTGCCTGTCTTTCACTTCGCAAACTTCGCCTGGGCAGTATTGGGCTTTTTCTTTGTAAAATAACCTGTAGAACAAGCACCCCAAACAAATGCCAAACGCTGATTCGAAAAATAAAAAAACCAGGCAAATTAAACAGATCAGGCCACTAATAATACTGTATGAATTTACTAAAACCATTAACACAAACATTGTTGCTGCCAAAGCAATTCCAATAATCCATGCAAATTTCTTTTGGGCTGCCCCTACATATTCTGGTGTTTGTCGCCGTACAATCCATTTTCCAATAATTAAAGTAGGCGAATATTTGGGACTAATGAATACCCGGATAACAAAATCTACCAGAAACAAGGTTATCACATATTTAATCAACAAAAAATTGCCTTTAAACATGATCATCATTAAAGAAATAAACACAAACAGAAATAAAATTCCGGCTGATGCTCTGATTTCGCGCTCATTTAAAACGGGTATGTTATAACCTTCAACGGTTTCTCCAAATTGTTTTGTTTTACTCATATCAATTTTTTCTTTAGTTAGTTAATCTTTCTTTTTTAGGAGCACAAAATTCCGCAAAGTGTTGTTTGACATTGTGAGACTTTGTGCCAAACTTGGTGTAACTTAGTGATACAATAATTACATACTCATCTTTAAATTGTAATCACCACTTTCCCTTGCGCATGCCCTTGTTCAAGATAGTCAATTGCTTTAGCAGTTTCATTTAAAGGATATTGCCTGTCAATCACTGGCTTCACTTTTCCTTCTTCAATCAGTTCTTTTATAAAAACAAGATCTTCTTTTACCATTTTTGCCGTTTCCATTAAGCCAATTTTCTTTTTTTTAAACATCGAAACTATTGGCGCTTTAAACATATGCTGAAACAAGAGTTTTGAAGAGGTATAACCCACAATCACACACCTTCCACTTTCATTCAATGATTGTTTTAAATCGGCAACTGTTCTGTTTCCCACATTATCAATAATCAAATCATACCTTTGACCATTTTTGGTAAAATCTTTCACTTTATAATCAATTACCCGGTCGGCACCAATTGAATTTACCAGGTGAAGGTTTTTGGTACTACAAACACCTGTTACATTAGCCCCAAAGGATTTGGCAAGTTGTACCGTAACTGTCCCAACCCCACCCGATGAACCATTGATCAATACCTTTTGCCCGGCTTTAATTTCAGCATTGTTACGTATTGATTGTAAGGCGGTTAATCCAGCTACGGGAACTGCAGCTGCTTCTTCAAATGTACAATTCGATGGTTTTAGCACTAAATTTTTTTCTTTGGTGCATACGTATTCAGCCAAAGCACCTAACCCTGTAGAAGAAAGATCACCAAACACTTCATCGCCCACCTTAAATTCTTTCACATTTTTACCTACTGCCTCTACAACTCCCGAAACATCGGCACCAAGAATTGGATGTTTGGGCTTCAGTAAGCCAAAAGATAGTCGTGCAATAAATGGTGAGCCTCTCATAATGTGCCAGTCAAGTGGATTAATGGATGTGGCAAACACTTTTATAAGTACCTCATTATCTTTTGGAGTTGGTTTTTCCACATCTTTTAACCTGAGAACCTCCGGAGAACCATATTTTTCAAATACTATTGCTTTCATCTACTTATTTTTTTTCAAGTTATGAGACGGAATTCGGGGTTTCATTACAGGTTTTTAACTCCTTTTACCCTTTGAATGCTACTTTCAATCGACCAAACACTCTGTTTAGTTTCTTAAAGGTAAGTCGTTGAAAATCAGGCTCCCAATTGGATTGGGTAAAACTGGTTTTCAACGACGGGCAAGCTATTTCAACTTTTGCAATACCCTTTCACTTCATCTACTTTCTTTTATATTTTTTTAATTCCGAGATAGGTGCAATTACCGTCCTGTTTTCCCATTTTTCAGGACTGTAGGCATACTCCTTTTTAAATTTCATTAGGATGGGCTCTTTTGCCTTATCAAAATCATTTTGCGTAATTTTTTGCCTGTTAAGCACCAATAATTCCCAGTTGCTCTTCATATCAAAAGCCATATTTACTTCCAGCTTTATTTTATTCAACTCCTTATCATTAAAAAACCGTCTTTGCTTCTTTTTAATCGAAAGGTTTCGATCAATCCTGGCTGTTTCATATTGCTGGGCATAAATGTATTTTACAAAATAACCCACTTCGGTTTTTTCAAAAATCACATGTCCCTTTTTAAAGTTCATTGAATGACCAAACCCTAGCATCTGAAATCTTTCGCTCCTTTTTCCGGGGGCAAACTCAAAATTGAGTTGCAAAACGGCAAAAGTGGTGGTCGAAATATACATGGTTCCTTTAAACAAGCCTTTTCTTTTCGGTTTAAAGGATATTGCATAAACAATATCATCGCCAAAAACAGTAATTTCGTCTTTAGTATAATAATATTTACCCGGACTATTAATGAACTCCCAGTTTTTGCCTTTTGGGTTCGAATAATCTTTTAAAAGCATGGCTATACCGCTCTTTACTTCTTCGGTTTTTACAGCGTAATTCAGTTTATCTTTTTGGTTTTCTTCCCAAACTACCCCGTTATTCTTTTTATTTTTTGTTCTGTAACGAAGTATCCCGCTTTTAAACTGGTAGTAGAGCTTTTTATTCTGATTACTCTTATCAATATCTTCAAATAAAACACCCAGTTTATTTTCCATTTCTTCAAAAAGTGCCTGATTGGTTCCTTCCTCCAGCGAAATTCCTTTTTTAGGGATGATTTTGTGCTCCTTATTGTAACTGTACAATTGCATAATTACATCCTGATACTCAGTAAATTCATGAGGCATTGACTGCCTGATTTCATCAAATATTTTTTTATCCAACCCAACAAAGTAAGAACTCTTTACAACTATTTTATTCGATTCAGGAAAAGGTGTTTTTTCGTATTTATGGAAGAAAATGTTTTGTTTATGCATTAAATTTGGATGGTTTTCATCATAATTCTTGCGTACACGCCTCAATATTTGCTCGGCACTTAATGATTTGGAAGATACATTAACATTGCCAATAGTTACTGTTGCAGGTGAAAGATAGATGGTTTTTTCACCTGCCAGAAGGTCGGCAACCGACATTTTCACAACCTTGTAGCCAACATAACTAAATACAATTACATCGTTTGGCGAAATGCCATCTTTATCCAATACAAAATACCCCTCGATATTTGAAACAGTTCCCATGTTTTTTCCTTCTACTACAATGTTTGTAAAAGGCAATGGTTGCCTGGTTTCAGCATCCAGCACGGTACCTGTGATAGGTTCACGGGCGCTCAATAACTCCAAAAACATACTGAATATCAACACTATAAGCAAATATCTCATCTTTTATTAATTAAGTCATTAAGAATTTTGGTCATTAGTCATTGGTTGGAAAAAACAACGATAATTTAATGTTGTTTAGTTAAGCATTTCCGACTTCGGCTCCGCTTTGTTATTGAGCTTGTCGAAATACAGTCTCCAGACCTACCTTCGACTGCACAGGGAGCTTCTGGAAACCAAGCGCAGTCGAAGTCGAATTTCATAAATTAAACGACATTCAATGACCAATTTTAAACCGCCAAATACTGCAACGCTTCGTACACCAAAAATGCCGGCCATACAAGCGCCTTTAAAAAACCTACTACGCCAGCCCCAAATCCGGCTGCATTCGAAATATAATATACCGAAGCACCAATTATTCCTAAAAAATACACACAACTAGGTGAGGGTGCTGGTCTGCTCTTTTTAATTACACCTTCTGCTTTTTCCATTTCGTTTTGTTTTTAGTTTTATTGTACAAACTTGGTGGCAGTCATAAGATGGTGTTTAAAAAAGTCAAAAACCTCACGCAAAGCCGTAGAGTCGCAAAGAAAAAGAGTTTGATTTTCAACATTTTGCGTCTTGGCGCCTTTGCGAGAAACATGAGATATGTACCTTATTATACAGCCCCTTAGTTTTTGACATGACACACATTGTTTATTTTAGTTAAATGGTTTTGTTTTTTGTTTTAATTTAATTTGGTATTGGCGATTTATAGTGTTGTTTTTATTTCATTGGCCATATCATTTTAGATTTTAACTATTTGCTTTTATTTTAGTAAGAAGGAAGTTCATAACACCTCTCTACTTGGGTCTGCCGACTTCAAACTTCTGATTTTTTTAATTCATCGTTTCAATAATTTCAACTGCCGCTTCTCCCGATGTTTTAAAAAAGATGTGTTCAAACTGGTTGTTTTTTCCGGTAAATGAGCTGCTGTCTTTTAATTCAACAAAGATTGAGTCAGCTGGATAGTCCTGGATATATATTTTTGCCCCTTGTAAGGCACTGATTTTTTTCAACATTGGCAGCGAAATTTTAGCATGCGTCACCTCATTTTGGTTATTTGCTACAAAAAATTGCTTTCCTTTTTCGCTTTTCAGCCTGGGCTTTGGCAAAGTATCATTCTTTATCTCTACTTGAACTTCGCACACCCTTCCTGGCCGGATTTTTATGTCCCATTTTCCTGAAAATTCTACCTCTTCAAAATACTCAACCGCAACCGATTGATATTTAATAACTGATGAGTTTTCCAACATCGTTTGCATATCATTTCGCATTACAAACAGGCTGATTATCAGCAACAATAAAAGAGAACTCCCAGTTAGTATCAATATTTTTTTACTCGTTTTCATTTTTCATCTTTTGTTTACTGGTGGATTAATTCTTAAACCCTGATGTATTCTTCAATATACTAATGCACCAATTTACCATTATTTCCCGCTTGCATCTTTTTTCCTTTCTGCATGTTGTTTAAAATGCACAATCAAATCTTCGATTGATAGTTCCAGTAATCGCATGGTTCTGAAAACCCGGGGTAATTCCTGGTTGATAAAATCTTCTTTTCTTAAAGCCCTTGTTTTATCAAAACCCTCATCAGAAACAAAATACCCAATGCCTCTTTTGTTAAAAATAATACCCTGATCCTGTAAATAATTGTATGTGCGCATTACGGTATTTGGATTTACTTCAATATTAACAGCCATTTCCCTTACAGATGGTATGCGATCCCCTGCTTTCCACTTTTTCAGCAAAATGTTTTCGCAAAAATGGTCAGCTATCTGGAGGTAGATGGGTTGATTTTCTTTAAATTCCATGTTAAACCTCCTTCTCTTTTAGTGCTAAATAGGTTACCACCCAGCTCAAAGGAGCTAATATCCACCAAAAAGCCCATTGCAACCCTATCCATATTTTATGAATGGCCATACCCTCCAGTGCTTTTGGATCTTCAAAAATCTCACTATCCAGTTCAAACATATCCGACATTATAAAATAGATAATGAAACCACATACAACTCCAAAAATTATAATTGTAAAAAGCGTTTTAGGAAATACATATCCTTTAAATTTAGCAGCACCAACCAAAAATATCCCATGCAAAACAAAATAATACAGCACAGCATGTAATACCAGTTCATTCCATGGTTTAAATGCAAGAAACTCTACCTGCCTAAAAATGATTGGTCCAATAATATTTGCAATAATGGTATAGAACGTATAAGTGATTGTGAATAAAATAATCCATCCAACAGATGTTAATAACCACATGCAAAAAAACTTTTCGAATGCCGATACTGGTAAGGTCAGGTAATTGTATCTTTTCAATGTGCTCCCTAAGTCGTTAAAAGCCAGACTACTTAATATAAAACCACCAGTTAAAAGCATAAATACATAACTACCAGAGTGTTCGTAAACTATCATGTTGGGTACCACTAAAATCGAAAATAACAAGCCGATTAAAAACAGCATTCCAAATGTGATTACAATAGTCATTACAATACCTTTTCTGCTTTTGAAAAGTTCGAGTTTCAGCAACAACCAGAATCTTTTTATGTTGAAATAATTTTTCAGCTTCACTTGGTTATAATAGTTAGTTGGGTATTAAAATTCAATTCCATTTTCATTTTTAAACAAATAACTTGTTTCTCAAAACTAATTTATGATTGCCGAGCCTGTCGAAACCACATTTGCCTTCGACAGGCTCAGGCACCAACCTTTGGCAGGCCCTAGCACCTAATTTCAGCAAACACTTAATTTCCATCAGATTGAAGACTATTAGCCATCTTAAATATTTCATAGATTTTGCTTTTGTTGCTAATTACGGCATTAAACAAAGTTTCCAGGTTCATAATGGTTTCATCTTCGCCTTCGTTTTCTTTTACTATGGTGTATCCGCCCAATGTCGGCTCAGAATACACTACGCTCTGACTATTAGACAGTTCTGAGTCTTTTGTAATTACCAGTTTTCTTGAAATCTGCTCATAATCTTCATGAAGAACAATTTCCCCTTCATCTAAAATAATTATTGGATCAATAAGGTTTTCCATGTCCCTTACCTGGTGCGTTGAAATGATAAAACTTCTATCTTCGTTAATGGCATTTGCCACAATTTTCCTGAACAAACTTTTAGATGGGATGTCCAAACCATTGGTTGGTTCATCCAGGATTAATAGCTTGCACTCAGTGGCCAGCCCAAAGGATAAAAGGAAATTTTTTCGCTGCCCAAATGACATCTCGGTTAACTTTTGCTCCTTTGGTAAGTTAAACTCATTGATAAATTTGTTAAACAAGTTGTGGTTAAAGCGGGGATAAAACGGGCTATACAATTTAACATAGCGTTTCATACTGACAGGTGGCACGTAAAATTCTTCAGTTACAAGATAAATCTCACTTAAAAACTCAGGGTAACGATTTTTCGGAGTAAAGCCCACTACATTTAGATTTCCTTTGTTAGGAAACAGTAACCCTGTAATAATCTTTAACAGTGTTGATTTTCCGGCACCATTTTTCCCAAGCAAACCATAAATGTTTCCTGCTGGCAACATCAGATTTAATTGGTCAAAGAGTACTTGTTGTTTGCTATAACTAAAACTTAAATTTTCAATTTTTATCATCGTGGTAGAAACTTAGTGTATTACTATACTAATACACTGCAATATTACGATGAGAATTTATAACTTCCAAATTTTGGATGCATTTTTTGTATTTTTTAACAAAAACTTAAAAGATAAATGGCTTTGGTTATTGGTCTAATATATTGGTATTCAATGCAATAAATACCATCGCTGATCCGTCTAGCCGCTTTAGCATTTTATTAATGCTTTTGAAATACATTTTATATTTGCTTAAAATAAAAACCCAAAGTGGCTTAACGGATAATTATTATCCTGCTATTCCGCTGGAAAAAAAGGGTGATGTTACAACTAAATTGTATGCGCCAGCGGTTATATCTTATTATTATTTTGCTACAAAGATTGTCGGTGCGCTGCACCTCATTTTTTTAGCTACAGAGTAGCAAAATATTTGTAGTAGACAGAATTGTAGATTATAATTAAGGTGCAGCGCACCGAAATATTAATGGCTAAAAGATGCTTTGACGATCTCCTTGTGTCAAACGCTCAAAGGCCGTTTTAGACCTCAAAGCTTCTTCCGAAAAGTGGAACTTTGAGAACAA
>JBNKJW010000057.1:0-5123 GCA_050291445.1 Bacteroidales bacterium
TCCGGTGTAGCGCGAATTAGAAATGGTAAGCATTGTACAATTGTAATGATACGGTTTTTCATCAATTAAAATGTCTAATTTCCAAGACTTTAAGATGAGCATATGCCACAAAACCCCAATAGAATAAGCAACCTTACCAAGAAATTTGAATTTAACGCCTGTGGATGTCACATCGGCGGCAAATCCAAGTCCCAGAATATTAGCGTAATAGAATGATGATTCGCTGTTTAAAACCTTCCCAACATCAATTTTTCGGGTATTAAAGTTTTTTATAGCAATTATTGCTGCTTCAATATCATTGCCAGTCATGCCCAAATCGCGGACAAAAGAATTTCCGGTACCTGCCGGAATAAGGCCACAAGGTATTCTGGTAGTTGATTTGTTTTGATAATAGCCGTTTAATAATTCAAATAAAGTACCATCGCCTCCTGCACCTACAACCGCTTCGTATTTTGAAAAATCAGCTTCTTTTACTAACTTGATTGCATGGCCTTTGTATTCAGATTTTTTAATGTCTGCATCTATTTGATGTTTTTTTAGCAATTTAATAATCTCATTAAATTTGTGCAGTGCTTTACCTGATTTTAGAGCTTTGTTGAATACGAGTAGTATCATTGTTCCATTTAATATAAAAACAGTTAAATATAAAAAAGTTTTTGATTTCAAGTAAGATCTTACAAAGAACTAAATTAGATTTTACGTTAAACTTCAAAAAAGTTATTCTAAATTAATCAGGTGGTTGCTAATATTCAAACTTAAAGCTTTCCTTCCCTTTTCAACTGTCCATAATTTGAGCGCAATCGAATAAACCAAAAAATCCTGCTCTCTTTGTAAAAATCATTGCTCGTCTCCAGGCGTCTTTGAAACTTATTGTAGAAATAGAAAAACACTGAAAGCGTCTTATTTCCTTTTGAATCTTCTCTTTTATGAAAAAATGGAAAAACACTTTTTTCAACCACCCCTCTTTTTTTAATATTGGCATACACCAAGTGTAAAAAGCGGGTTTCAAAATCACTGTTTTCATACACATCTTTGTAAAATAGCCGCCACAAGAACCTTTTTGATTTTTTTACGCCAAAATAATTCTGTGAAACATACAATTGCCATAAAATATGGTGGCTTTTATACTCACTGGTTTGGTGCATGTAGTAAAGTGGCTGAAATGAAAAATGTTTTATTTCAGGTGTTTTTTTGTACCAGATAATTGGAGCCAGCCTAAATGAATGATAATTTGCCTTATCATCGTTTACTACTTTGCAAATTGGCCAGATAAAATGTGTTGTTTTGCGTTCTTCAACTACTTTTCTTCGCCATAAAAAATACAAAATGTTGGCTTTTTTATCGCCATAAATAGCTGACCATTGACTGTAGATTGGGAAAAAGGTGAAACTTTTTCTTTCTTTATTTTTTAAGCTCCAGACAATGGGGAATAACACTTTATCATTCTCTAAACTATCTTTATACGACCAGTACAACGGGAACAAAACATTTGTTTTGGCATCTTTATTAACAATATGCCAATAGAGTGGAGTTAAAGCCAGGTGTTTTTGCGAACCGGCAACCGAGCGGCCAGCTGAAAACAGTGGTACAAATGTAAAAGATCGGTAATATTTACTTTTTCTTGTCCAGATTAACGGGAAAAACACTTTTTGTTTACCGATCATGTTGGTATACGACCAATATAATGGGAAAACTGTAGAAAATCGAGTAGTATCATAGTTTTTATACCTTAAGCGCTGGTAGTAAAATGGCAGCAACAAAGTGTTTTTGCTTTTATCTGTTTTAAACTTCCAGTAAAGCGCTGCTAACATTAAATGTCCATTGTCTGAATCGTAGCGTTTTCCTCTTGAATACAAGGGGAAAAAAGTGTAGGTTTTACGCGTTCTATTTTTAAAACTCCAGCTAAGCGGAAAAACTACTGTGTTTTGCCTTTTTTTGTTACGTATAGACCAATATAGCGGGAAAATGGAAGAAAAAGTTGTTGTATCGCTTCTATCATACCTCCAGTTTTGGTAATAAAGAGGGAAAATAAGTCGGTCTTTGCCAGATTCCTTGTCAAATTGCCAATAAACAGAAGCCAGCATAAAATGCTTGTCTTTTGAGATTAATGAATGCCCTTTTGAATAAAATGGGATAAAGGTGAACGACTTGTAATGATTGTTGTTGATGTTCCATACCAGAGGAAAAAACACCTTATTCTTCACACTTTTATCTGCATAAGACCAATAAAGTGGGAAAATTGCCGAAAACTGGGTTGTATCATCAGGATAATAGTGCTTTTTGTTCCAATACAATGGAAAAAAGGTTCGGTTTTTTCTTTCTGGTGAATTGTATTGCCAGTAAACAGTACCAATCATTAATCGTTTACTTGTTGAATCGGTTGCGGTTCTTTTTAGATAGAAGGGAAGAAAGCTAAAGGTTCGGTACCTGGGGGTTTTTATGTTCCAAATTATGGGAAAAACCACCTGGCTGCTTTTGATCATATCTTTATACGACCAATAAACCGGAAACAAAGTGGCAAATTTTGAGGTATCAGCATCAAAATAACGTTTTCGATTAAAAAATACGGGAAAAAGGAGGTTGCTTTTGCTGTAATTATTCTCAAAATGCCAGAAAAGTGTTCCATACATTCGGTATTTTCGGGTTGAATCAACATAATTTTTCCCGGAATAAAAAGGAAAAAAAGTGAACGATTTTGAATCGTCTTTTTTTACCCTCCAAATTAAGGGTGGGGCAATGGTTTTTAAACTTTTATGTTTGTTTTTGAAGGACCAGTAGAGAGGGAAAATAGTTTTGAATTTAGCAGTATCCGTTTCAAAATACCTTTGGCGGCTCCAATACAAAGGGACAAAAACCTTGTTGGAGACATAATGGTTTTTAAATTGCCAGTACAAACTGCCCAACATTAAATGGTTGCTTTTTAAATCCGGCGATTTGCCTGTTGAAAAAAGCGGTGCAAAAGTAAAAGAGCGGTAACTTGAATCTTTCATTCGCCAAATTAATGGGGCAATTACTTTGTTACTGGTGGTTTTGTTCTTGTATGACCAGTAAAGCGGAAAAATTGTACTTAAACGGCTGGTATCATTGTAATAATAATTTTTACGACGAAAATAGAAAGGAACAAAAAGGTTAGTTTGGCTTTCGAGTGATTTAAAGTGCCAGTAGAGTGGAAAAGTAATAAAATGTGAACGGTGGTTGATGCGGTCGTTTTTTGACCAAATGAAAAACAGCAGGTTGTTTTGAACAAAAAGTCCGTCATCTGATTTGGTGAATTCCAGCATGTTTACTTCAGGTGCCAGTTCCAGAAACCTAAAAGAATTTACAGTTCTGGAACTATCTTTTACAGTTCGAACAAGCGATGGATAATAAAGCGAAAGGAAGCGCTTATCTTGTATCTTTGTATCTTTGTAATTCCAGTACAGCGGAAAAAGGTGCGAGCGGTTTGTTTGGGTAAGTGTATCATATTGTTTCCTAAAAACCGGGTAAAGTACCTGCAAATCCACCTCGTTTTTATCTCTGAAATACTTAAACAAGGGCCAAAGATTGATGTTTTTGTCCCGCGTAATACCAAAATCAAACTTCATTTGCGTTTGTGCAGTATCTTCCTGACCTGTAAGTGTTTGGCTTACGTGCAAAAAACAAAAGAATAGGAGTATATGTTTTAAAAATTTCATCTTACAGGTCAATAATTACGGTCAAGGTTAAACTAGTTAAGTTTTCTTATTTATAAAGGTACCTGAAAAAATTGAGCTGCCAATAATTCCTGTGAAAAATTGTCAGGCCGGCTATTGATGGGGGAAATTTCATCTGCAAATGAGTGCAAATTGGTGTAGATAAAAGCAGAACCAAAGTCTTTAATAATCTAAATTGTCTGTTGATAATGATTTTCACAAGAATTGTAACTTAGAAGAAGTTTAACTAATTTGCACAAAAATATTAAAACCACTGAGCTATGAAAAGCCTGATTGTTTTTTTTTACTTTTTCAAATTCCAATGCAAAATAAAGATTTGACTGTAGAAATTAGCCTTGACAAAGAAAAATTTAAAATAAATGAAGAAATTAACCTTCATTTTATCATTTCTAATAATTCCAAAAAATCAGCTAAGTTTTGTAAAATACAAACTCCTTGAGAAGGATTCAGGGGCATTTATTTTAGTATCATTCACCTTGATTCGGGCAAAGAGCTTGATTATGTGGGACCTGTGGTTAAAAGAGTGCCGCCTCAAGCAGATGATTATGAGGTTGTTAAGCAAGAAGGGAGTGAGAAATGCTCCCTCGTGCTTAACAAAGCCTTCAAGTTTAACAAAAGCGGAAAATATTCTATTCAGTTTAAAGGATCGCCTGTTAATGATTTGCCTGACTCGAATGTTTTGACAATTGGAGTTGAAGAATGATAGGAATAAGGTTTTGTTTTATGTCGATAACCAAATTGGCATATTTCCTAATATTCATGATGAAAAACAATCCTTGAAGTCCTTCTGGCAGTACGTCTGGCAAAATTATCCATATCGCCTTCAAGCAATTCATCCCAAAATGGGGTTGAAACATGGTAATTGTAACAATCGCCACCACTTTGGCTGCCTTTTAATTTCTCAGAACTGGTATGGGAAAAATACCAGCCATCCAGCTTACTGGCTTCGTATTCGAATAATTCGGCCCTAATATTGGTTGATTCTTCTGTTAACTGATAGGTTGACCAGGAACAGTCATCAGATGGTGACTCGTACCATGTGTAGGATTCTTTACCATAGTAGGTAATGCGAATAGTGTAATCAGTTGAACCACTATGTTTTACGGTAAAGTTAAAATCTTTGAGTTTGTCTTTTAGCTTGTTTTCAAAGATGTAAATATCGTTGTTGTTAAAGTCTGTTTCGTTGACTACCTTAATGGTGGTTCCTTCAGGAACTTGTCTTCCACATGATGCAATAAAAAGTGCCAAAAATAAGGTAATAATAATTTGTCGTTTCATAGTTTTTAGTTTAACCTAAATAATGAAAATAAAAATTCAATCAAAAAATCATAGGGTTTTGCATGCTTGATTATATAAAAGTGACAAGATTTTGCCCAATATTTAAAATTTCATTATCCCATCGAAAGCAAAACCGGACTTTTATTAAGATTT
>JBNKJW010000058.1:0-7690 GCA_050291445.1 Bacteroidales bacterium
TTTTCTATTAGATTTGATTAATTTTTGCATAAATCACATCAATTTTTCTAGAACTATCCCGATAGTCCTTCAAAAATTTGTTGCAATTTCTGCTAAAAATTAATTCAAACTGTGTGAATATTTTTAATCGAACTCAGGTTAGTAGCTTTGTCAGAAGGTTTTATTTTGTGCACTGACCAGAATACTACACATATTTAAAAATAATTACAGTTCCGATTGAATTATTTCAAGGTACGTGAGTTCTTCATTGGTTCTCCTAAAAGAATTTATTTTCTATTTGTAAAGACAAGGTTGATTTAAATGATCGATTTTGTCTTTTTTTATGCCTAAACCCCTGCCAACCAGTTTGAGCCGTCAATCCTGTTTACATTACTTTCATCTTCTAATACCAATTGCATTTATATTTTAGTCCAATGACAAAATATGAATAGCAATTGTAAATGCCGATACTACTTGAAAATAGTAAAATGAGGCTTTGTCGAAATTGGACTATATTGAACTTTTCTCACGCAGCGTGAGCGAGTAAAGTAAAATAGGTATAATTAGGGTTTGCTAAAAAATACTTATACTTCTAATATCTAGCGCCTTACATTATTTTTCAGAGTTTAAAGTGCAGGGTTTTCTGTAAAACATCTTATTTTTCTTTGCACTTACATTTTATGACCTAATAAAATCTCGTCAGAAACTTTGGCTAGCCAGAAGCACATCATCTACTTCATTAGCTTCAGCTCGAAGTATTAATATACGACTTCGCTTTGCTAATTTTTCTCCCTTTGGTCGAAGATATCGCTTCGCTAAGTTGTATCTAATGTACTTCTGACTTTTTCAGCAGACCCTAATTAATAAAATTTAAAACTATTTAATTCGAATTGCAGTCATTATAATAGACTGTGGTTGAATGTAATTGACTGTTTATTAGTTGTTTATGTGTTTGTTGGTGCATTTGGGGGATATTAAAATTCCATTTTAATTTCATTATAAAAAAAGAGGGGGTGGGTTTATGAAATAGACGAAAAAATGATATTTTGGTAAAAAATAATGGGGTCTAATGTGAAATAATTGCAAAATAACGAAAAAAAGTGTCAAAATATTAGGGGTGTATTAAAAATAATTCTATTTTTGCATCGTTAACCAAGTATTTATTTTAATTTATTAGTTATGAGAAAATTTAGTAGAGTTATTTTATTGTTTGGATTGCTGTTAATGGTTGTTACTAACAGCATGTATGCACAGGAAACTGAAGTTGCAGAGGAAGAAGAATCTCCATTTTCAATAGGAGTTGATCTCGTTTCTTCATATGTCTGGAGAGGTTCAAGGCAGTTGGGTGGACCAGCATTGCAACCTACAGTTGAATTCAGTACAGGAGGGCTTGCAATTGGTGCATGGGGCTCATTTGGTTTGCTAGATACCGATGGTGCAACTACAAACGAAGCAGACCTTTATGTTAGCTATGGCTTTGATTTTGGTTTAAGTCTAGGTCTCTCTGATTACTATTATCAGGGTAGTGATTATGCTGATTATGAAGGTGATGATGCCAGTCATGGTTTTGAGATTAACGCAGGATTTGAAACTGGGGATTTCTCAATTGGAGCAAATTATATTTTAAATGACACCAAGAATGGAGCAGGAACTCAAGGAGGTGACATGTATTTTGAGCTGGGATATGGTTTTAAAAGCTTTAGTGTATTTGTAGGAGCTGGAGATGGATGGCACACTTCAGACACGGAGTTTGATTTTTGCAACATTGGACTTTCTACAAGTAAAGAATTAAAAATCTCAGATAAATTTTCACTTCCAGTTTCAGGGATGATTTGCGTAAACCCTGACAAAGGAGAATTTAATATTGTAGGAACCATTTCTTTCTAAGAAGCAACTCTCATCTAGTAAATACACAGATTACAGATGTAAATGCTGATAAAAAAAATAGTTAGCCCTTTATTGGGCTAACTTACATCACAGAAAATAATTAAAAAATAAAAATATGAAAAAAGTTGAAGCAATCATACGTAAAACCAAATTCGATGATGTAAAAGATGCATTGCACGAAGCTGGTATTGAATTTTTCTCCTTTTGGGAAGTTCGTGGTGTTGGAAAAGCTACCGAGGCCCGTGTTTATCGTGGTATTAAATACGATACCAGTACTATTGAAAGAATTTTAATTACAATTTATATGAGGGATCAGTTTTTAGAGCCAACTGTTCAGGCCTTGTTGAAAGCTGCACACACTGGAGATGTTGGCGATGGAAAAGTCTTTGTTTCAGATCTGCAGGATTCATACAGAATCAGAACTGGCGAACAAGGGGATAAAAGCCTTTACATTGAAGAATAATTGATAAACTGATTTACAAAATTTAAAACATATATAATATGGAAGATACAAAAGAAATATTGAAACAATTAGCAGAGCACAGTGCGGCAATAAATACCGTTTGGCTTTTAGTTTCAGCCTTTTTAGTAATGTTGATGCAGGCTGGTTTTGCAATGGTCGAAGCTGGTTTTACACGTGCAAAGAATACAGCAAATATATTAATGAAAAACCTGATGGACTTCTCATTTGGTTCGTTTATTTTTTGGTTAATTGGGTTCTCAATCATGTTTGGAAGCTCATATGGAGGAGGAATTATTGGAAATCCAGGTCAATTTTTTGCCTTTGGAGAAGAAGGTGTTGATGGAGTAGGTAATATGTCTTTCCTTATTTTCCAGACTGTATTTGCTGCAACAGCTGCAACAATTGTTTCTGGAGCAATGGCCGAAAGAACAAAATTTAGTGCATATATTATTTTTAGTATTGTTGTAACCCTGGTAATTTATCCAATTTCTGGTCACTGGGCCTGGGCTAGCTTATACGGTGCTGGTGAAGGTTGGTTAGAAAAACTTGGATTTGCTGATTTTGCTGGTTCTACAGTTGTACACTCTGTTGGTGCCTGGGTTGGTCTTGCAGGAGCAATTGTACTTGGGCCAAGGGTTGGTAAATATGTAAATGGCAAAGCCAAAGCGATTCCAGGTCATAACCTAGCATTTGGTGCACTAGGTGTATTTTTACTTTGGTTTGGATGGTTCGGTTTTAACCCAGGTTCTGAGGCAGCGGCTGCTACAGAAGGCCATACTATTGCTATTGGTCACATTGCAATAACCACTAACCTGGCTGCTGCTGCTGGTGCAATTACCGCCATGGTTGTAGCATGGATTAGGTACAAACGACCAACACTATCATTGTCTCTTAACGGTGCTTTAGCAGGTTTGGTTGCAATTACGGCTGGTTGTGATGGTGTTTCACCGATGGGAGCTGTTCTTATAGGAGTAGTTGCTGGTGTATTATTAGTTTTTGCTGTTGAAATAATTGACCAAAAATTTAAGATTGATGACCCAGTGGGTGCAATTTCTGTTCATGGAATTAACGGAGCCTGGGGTACACTTGCTGTAGGTCTTTTCAATACCGAAAGTGGATTGTTTTATGGTGGCGGTGCAAGTCAACTATTAACACAATTCATTGGAGTTGCGGCTGTTTTTGTTTGGGCCTTTGGTTGTGGATTTATTTTGTTTAAAATATTGAAAGCTGTTAACGGACTTAGAGTATCTAAGCGAATTGAAGAAGAAGGTTTGGATGTTTACGAACATGGAGAAGCCATTTATAATATGTAAAACATAAAAGAATAACATGTATTAGCATTTTTGTTAATTATTGTTTTCTGTGGGCCGGAGGGAGTCATCCTTCCGGTTTTTTTTGTAACACAGCTCAGAGGGTTGTTGTACTTTTCGTGTTAAGACTTATGATTCTTTCACTTTAACTGAATCAACCCTTGTTTTCAATGTAGCTCATCTTAAAATCAAATCTGCTATTTTTGAATTAAAATAACTTCTGTATAAATGATTGTCAATAACAACATCTTGCTCAAAGTTGGCAATAAGGTAATAAAAAGCTTCCAGCCAATTTTCAAACGACATAAATAGCACAGGCTGGTGAGCATAAGTGCTGTTAAATTGGATGATATTATCTGATTCTTTATTCAGATTAATGCAGATATAGGAGTTTTTGTTATCTTTTAAAAACGGAACCCAATTAGTATTCCAATAACTTGCCTTATTTTTTTCTCTATCCAAACCTTTTTTTGCATCTATAATTCCACTAAGCGGTAATAGGGTCATTTTTCCCCATATTGGTTTAGCGCCATTTACACTCCCGTTAAACGATTGATAAAACTCGTAGAATAGATTGGGTAATTGAAGGTCGATTTTTGTTTTAAAGGCAGCTATTGATGCATCACATGCACCAAAGTTAAGTTGTTCATACAACACTTCTTGCTGTTTTGCAATAACGTTTCTAATATTTTTAACAATTTTATTCAGGATAATCTGCTTTAAAGCAAATGTAAGATGATTTTAGCAGAAATTCAATTTCGCAGCACAACTTTCCAAAGCTTTGTACATTTGATTTTTCAAATAGTTCAAAGAGCTGTTATATAAACAAATAACAAATACACAAATTTCTAATTTCAAATTTCTAATTTCCAATTACTATACCTATTTTTGCACTCCTATTAAAAATTTGAATAAATGAAGATTACATTTCCTGACAAAAAGGTCAAAGAGTACCCCGAAGGGGTAAGTGGACTGGATATAGCCAAAAGTATCAGTAACAGTCTTGCAAAAGAGGTAATTGCTGTGGGTGTTAATGGCGAAACCTGGGATGCCACACGACCAATAACGCAGGATGCTGAAATAAAACTATACAAGTGGGATGATGAGGAAGGAAAACATGCTTTTTGGCACTCGTCGGCTCACCTAATGGCTGAGGTACTGGAGCATTTTTATCCTGGTGTTAAGTTGGGTATTGGGCCAACCATAGAAAATGGCTTTTATTACGATATTGATTTGCCCGAAGGAAAAAGCATTTCGGATAATGATTTTAAAAAAATTGAAGCGAAAATGCTGGAAATTGCCCGCGGAAAACATCCGTATGTTAGAGAGGAGCAACCAAAAGCTGACGCATTAAAATATTTTACCGAAAAGGGCGATGAATATAAAATTGAGTTAATTTCTGAACTCGAAGACGGTACAATTACCTTTTACAAGCAAAATGACTTTACCGATTTGTGTAAAGGCCCACATTTACCTAATACGGGACATATTAAGGCGGTTAAGTTGATGAAGATTGCCGGAGCCTACTGGCGTGGAGATGAAACCCGGAAGCAATTAACACGAGTTTATGGCATTAGTTTTCCTAAGCAAAAAATGCTGGATGAGTATTTAGTGATGCTTGAGGAAGCAATGAAACGAGACCACCGTAAAATTGGTAAAGAATTAGAACTTTTTGCTTTTTCGCAAAGGGTAGGGCAGGGTTTGCCTTTGTGGCTGCCAAAAGGTGCACAATTGCGAGAACGATTGGAGAATTTTCTAAAAAAAGTGCAGGTTGAATATGGTTACGATCCTGTTATTACCCCTCATATTGGTCAAAAAGAACTGTATGTTACTTCTGGCCATTATGCAAAATACGGAAAAGACTCTTTTCGGCCAATTAATACACCAGCAGAAGGGGAGGAGTTTTTGTTAAAACCAATGAATTGTCCTCATCACTGCGAAATTTTTAAAACAAAGCCTCGTTCATATAAAGATTTACCCATCAGGTTTGCTGAATTTGGGACTGTATACAGATATGAGCAAAGTGGTGAATTACACGGACTTACACGTGTTCGCGGATTTACTCAGGATGATGCACATATTTTTTGCCGCCCCGATCAGTTGAAAGAAGAGTTTATTAAGGTAATTGACATTGTTTTGTATATTTTTAAAACGCTTGATTTCGAGAACTTTGAAACTCAGATTTCGTTAAGGGATAAAGAAGATCACAGCAAATATATAGGAAGCGATGAAAATTGGATAAAAGCAGAAAACGCCATTGTTGAGGCAGTTGAAGAAAAAGGTTTAACAGCTGTTACCGAGTATGGCGAAGCCGCTTTTTATGGCCCAAAGCTTGACTTTATGGTAAAAGATGCCATTGGTCGTAAATGGCAATTGGGAACTATTCAGGTGGATTATAACCTGCCAGAACGATTTGAATTAGAGTATGTAGGAAGTGATGATAAAAAGCATCGTCCGGTAATGATACACAGGGCACCTTTTGGTTCAATGGAGCGATTTGTGGCTGTTTTAATTGAGCACACAGCCGGTAAATTTCCGCTTTGGTTAACTCCTGAGCAGGCTGTTATTTTGCCAATCAGTGAAAAATACAATGATTACGCTAAAAAAGTTCAGTCTGAATTGAAAAACTTTGGTGTAAGATGCATTCTTGACGACAGAAATGAAAAAATTGGTAAAAAAATTCGAGATAATGAGCTGAAAAAAATCCCTTATTTGCTGATTGTTGGTGAAAAAGAGGTTGACGAAAACGCATTGTCTGTTCGTAAGCAAGGTGAAGGTGATAAAGGAACAATGAGTATAAATAGCTTTGCAAACTTTGTTAATGATGAGATTGCAAAACAATTATCAACTTAAAGGTTTGAATTTTAAATACTTTACATTACTTTTGTAGAGTTTTTGAAAAAAAATAGATGTTTAACTAATTAGGAGGACTTAGCGATAGCAAAAAGAATTAAAAACCAAGGGCGCCGTCCTATGAGGAAACAAGAAGCTCTTCATAAGATAAATAAATATATTAGAGCCCAAGTAGTAAGATTAGTGGGAGATAATATAGAGAACCCCGGAATTGTTTCGTTAGAAGAAGCATTAAAACTTGCTGATGAATTAGAGCTGGATTTAGTAGAAATATCGCCAAATGCAAACCCTCCGGTTTGTAAGGTGGTGGATTATCAAAAGTTTCTATACCAGCAAAAGAAAAAGCAAAAAGAGCTGAAAGCCAAAGCAACCAAAATTGTGGTAAAAGAAATCAGGTTTGGTCCAAATACCGATGAACATGATTTTAATTTTAAATTAAAACATGCCATTAAGTTTTTGGAAGAGGGAGCAAAAGTAAAAGCCTATGTATTCTTTAAAGGTCGTTCTATTTTATTTAAAGATAAGGGTGAAGTATTACTTTTAAAACTGGCACAAGAGCTAGAAGAGTATGGCAAGGTGGAACAATTACCAAAGCTTGAAGGTAAAAGAATGACCATGTTTTTTGCACCAAAGAAGTAAACTTAGAAATTAGTTATTCGAATTTTGAATTTAGAAATTGGGTATTTATAAGTTTCAATTTCATGGTTCAGAATTTCTACAAGATATTGCATACTGATAAGAATATTAAAAATTAGAGAGATGCCAAAAATGAAAACGAATGCCGGCGCAAAAAAGCGATTTAAGCTAACTGGTACCGGTAAGATCAAAAGAAAGCATGCATACAAAAGTCATATTTTGACAAAAAAGGCAAAAAAAAGAAAGAGAAATCTTACTTATTTTACGACTGTTAATAAGCGCGACGAAAACAACATAAAGTTGTTATTAGCGATGAAATAATCGTATTTTTAATAAAAAAAGTTTAATAACCAGGAATTTAGTAACTAAGCGTTTTGAAATAGTAAAACACTAAATTTCAAAAAACAGAAAATTATGCCAAGATCGGTTAACTCGGTAGCATCGAGACAAAGAAGAAAGAAGATAATGAAGCAGACCAAAGGTTACTTTGGTGCAAGGTCAAATGTCTATACTGTTGCGAAAAATGCTTTGGAAAAAGGCTTACAGTATGCCTATCGTGACA
>JBNKJW010000059.1:0-5591 GCA_050291445.1 Bacteroidales bacterium
TTGATATTCTCCTTTATATAAATAAACCCTTACTAAAATTGATTTAGCAAAAGCCTGTTCCAACCTGAAAGCATCATTGCCCGACCAGCTAACAGGTAACAGAGAAACTGCTTCGGAAGCATCAGTAACAATTTGTGCCAGAACTTCCGCCTCGGTACTTCTGCCAATTAAGCTTTTGGTAACTTCAAGATCTAACGGAACATCCTTGAACCATGTTAACAGATTATAAAAAGCATAGGCTCTTATTGCCTTAACCTGTCCCAGAATGTTATTAATAGCTGTAGCATCATCAACAGTTAACTCATTTGAGCTTTCAATAATCAGGTTACACTGATAAATCAAATCCCAGGCCTTTGTCCACATTAAGCGAACTTTTTCATTTGTCGCATCTTGAGAATGGCTATATATGTTATCCCATGAACTACCAGGAGAACTAACTTTGTTAGAATATATAGCGTCAAACAAGTAAAGCAACTCAACATAACTGTTTAAACCGGAATAACAATCAGTCAATTCTGTATTGATTTCCTCAAGTGTTTGTAAAAAAATTGATGGATGTTCAACATCAACCTGAGCGTAAACACCAGCGGTTATCTCAAGCGATTGGTTATCAGCAGATGTTACAGTGGCGCTGTATGTGCCTGATACAGCGCCTCCGCTATAAGCATTTATTTCAACAGTACCACTTGTAGCTGTATAGATTTTTGTGCCGTCATTATAAGTTAGATTTGCTTCTAAAGAAGCCTTTTTCAATAACGTTGTGGTAATTTGATAAGTTCCAACAACAGTATCACTGGTTTTTATAATAACTGTTTTTTCTCCTTCTGTAAACGACAATTCAAGGTTCTTACCATTATTGCTTACAACAATATTTGTTGGTTCAAAAGTTTCTTCACCAATGGTGGTTTTTGTTTCAGATGGATTTAGAGGTTCATCCTTTTTAGAGCAAGATGCAATGAGGCCGATTAAAACAGCCAATAAAAAAAATCTCGTTGTCATAATTTATTATTTAGAGTTAATTATTATTTTCTTTCGTTATTTAAAATGATTAGTCGCTTGTTTACCACCAAGAATAGTTACATACTGATTAACAAACACTTAGTGCGGCTTGAAATTGAAAGATTAAAGTAGGAAAAAGCTAATTCCTGTATCATTCTCCTTCCCACTTCGTGCCTTTAAAACAACACTAACTTTGTGGTAAACTATCGCAGAATCAGTTTATTTACCTACCCGTTCTATTTACCCCAATAAAAAGGGTGTTTTTGCGTATTTTTACGTTTAATTGGATTTACTTTCCTGAATTTGAACTAAAATTCACTCCTAATTCATATGGCTGCAAATATAGAAAAGTTTTCAACAACAAATTGATTTTTTTTCCACTTGATGAAAATTAGAAAGCACTTTCAAACTAAACCTCTCTGGGATTACTATAGAAGCTTTGTTTTAAAGCCAGCCGGGCAATGTTTGCAGTTAACGCTAACTTCCTCTTGACCAAAGGGAAAAAACTTGAACTATTGAAGACTGCCTGCATACTTGTGCCCAATGTTGTTAAGTTAACAAATTGATTTGTCATTGCGAGGAGGCAAGACGAAGGAATCTCGTTCTAAATATCATAGTTGACATGACACTAGAGTAGCATTATTGCCCGCTCGGGAATGTGGCAGGTCTGTAATTTTTCATCATATGATATGTTATTCGTCTATATAAAGCAGTGTCACCTTCGCTTATCCACTTACTGACAGAATCAAAATATCTTCATCAACTTTAATTCAGAGCATTTCCCCGTGCAGTCCTGCTGCAAAATTGTCAAGCGATAGGCGCACAAATTAATAGATAATTTTTAAAGCTTTTTGGTTAGATCCTCAGCCCGATTTAATGAATATATATGAGTTTCTCCATCCTTATCATTTTGGTTCCCCGAATTTTTAAAAACCAAAAGCTTTTTCTCTCCATTGGAATCTACAATTTTCATATCGTTACAATTTCCAACCTTAAGAAGGCTTTCACCTGCTTCATTTACAATATTTAGCGTAAAAAGGGTCTGGAAATAATCTTCATCAGGATCTTCGAGATTATTTGAAGTTTTATAAACAACCGAGGAATATACAAGTTCTAATTGTTCATCGTTATTGAAAGTAAACTGAGAAATACTTTTAATTTCATGAAGCCGGTGATATTTGGGAAGTTGAAGTTTTATACTTCTCCAGAGTGAATTATCAAGGTTATAAATTAAAACTTTTTCCAGCTTTTTGTCATACTTAATATATTTAATTGCCCCATTTTCCAGTTGGGTAGTTATATTTTTAGAATCAATAGACCCTTCGTATTGTAATTGGGCATAAACCTGGCCCGAAAAGCAAATAAGTAATGCCAGCAGTAGAGTGTAAGTTTTCATAGTTAAGATTTATTTTGTTAATACTTATTGTTTTTATGTTTTGTTCCTTAGTTCTTGCTAGTGTTAATATAATTTAAAAATTAAACATTTGTTTATTCTTATTTAGCTTAATTTTAAATAGTGAGAGGGAAAAAATAATAGTTTTAATAGTAGACGAAAATATCCGCCTTTTTAAAAATCAATGTCAAAAGGTTAAATAGCATGATTGCATTTTACTAAAAGCCTGCTTTTAGAAGGAATTTACATTCTTTATGGAGCATAATTATTACAAAGAATTTGTGAGATTAAAACTTTTAAAATCTAAAACACCCTGTTTGGCAAGTAAATTTTTTAGTAGTGGTAATTTATAATTTACATGGACGCTTGTTTAGCACAAAGAATTATTGTTTGAGGTGCTTACTGATGGCAGTAGCATGTTCCCTGTTAAGCGAAGCGTCCCGCTTTGTTTTTTAAACTTCGGCCTATGGCCATATAAATTGATTACTGTTTAATTTTTCCTTTTTTTATCTTCTTTTGCAGGCAAGATGCCTTGGTTTAGTTGTGATATAGCGGGACGCTATGCCGAGCAGAGGTTTAAAATTTTATATCTGTTTTTAATTTTTTAAGCTCTCATGCCTGCAAAGCTTGCTTCGCAATGTTCGCAGTAGAATACTGCTGATATTTTAGGTCCAAGTTAAATAAACTTTGAACCATGGCAGACTCTGTGCATACTTGGAATATAAGGGGTATATTAATTACTTTTTTATCTTTTTGAAATATTTTTTCATGTCATCAAAAACATCAATCATGTTTATAGCTTGTGTAATATCAGAAACAGTTTCCCCATGGGCAATTCGATTTCTCAATTTATAATATTCAATAATCTTATTATAATCAGCTTGCCCTTTTTCTGTCAATAATCCAACTCTTTTTTTTAAGTTCATGTTATCTTCATCAGTGTTATCCCAAATAGCTCGCGTTTTCCAATGTGATATATTAATACGTTTGTCTAATATTAAATTAATTGAATTAGTAGTAATATGATCTTCCAGTCTCGTAAAAGCAAATAAGAAATAAGCATGAGTATTTAATTCACGCTTTCTTTTCCAAAAATCTTCTTTTTTATTATCACTGCTAGTATGAGCCTTAAATTCTTCTGTGGAATACTGATTATCAATCTCAAAATATTGTTCCTCAAGTTCTTTAATTATTTTCATAATCCAATCAGTTGAAAAAATGTTTCTTTTGTTAATTCAATACCTTTGTTTTTGTTATTGGATATATACAATTTCCAGCTTGGTTCTTGAAATCTATCCGCTTCATCGATAACTATATAGTTTCTCTTAGCTGTTAAAAAATCAATTCTGCCATTTGCACCAAGTGTCCATAACCCAGAAGGTTTGAAAGCCATTATCACTTTGTTATTTTTTATTATATCTAGTGTTTCAATTTCTCGCGGAGGAACATTAAATGTTTGCATCATCTCTTCAAACATCCTGACTTTTCTTGATGGTTTTGTTGATAATTCTTTGTTTTCCTTTATCCAATTCTTAATAGTAGATACTAGATTATTCACTCTTAGTTCCCAATCATCTAATCTGCGCTTTATATAATTAGAGTCCATGAATTCTACAAGTAGAGATTCATCCTTATCAAATATTAAGTTATTCAATGAGATTTCTGCTTTCCAATCTTTACAACTTTGTAAATTATAAAAGGCAGAGTCTCCTTTTATTCTATAAGTTTGATTCACTTCAAAAATTGGTTTCATATTAGAAGGGGAATCAAAAGCTCCGATCTGTATGAAATTTTGTTCTGAATAAAGTTCATTTTTATTATCATCTAATGCTGCTATCTTAAGGATTAAACTTGCACCAGATATTAGATTAGTCCAACCTATGTTTGACGTTATGAACCTAATCCAAATTAGATTGATAACTGGTTCATCTAAATACATAATTGTATGCAGATATTGTTCTTTATTATAAATTAAGGTCTCGTTCATTTCTATAATTTATTAATCTATTCAATTTTTAAGCAAAATTTACTTAATTCTCTACTGCTATGCGATTGTATTGTGCGCTTATTTTACCAACTTAATTCTAAATCATTAGAGGAAAGGATTCTTGAGGTAGCTTAGAAATCCTTTTGATTAAAAATTTTTTAATTTCTAACACTCTATTAATATTTTCTTTTCCTGTAACTTTATGGAACTCACCAAAATTTTTAAACTTCCTTTCAAACTCTAAATAATCAATATACTCAACGCTATGCTTAAATCCAGGATTTAGCCATTGTATGTATAAATAATACCCATTTTCTTTAAACCAGTTTATCGTTTTAATTCCGTTTTCTATATATTGAACAGAGCAAAAAACAATTTCTGGTAAATTATTTATATCGAAAAACTCATTTGCTTCATCTCTGGATTCTTCAAATGAAGCATTCCTTACAAATACATCTATTTTAATTTCTTTTCCAGTTTCTTCAAAAGAAGAGTTTTTAACAAATACATTCAACTCATTATTTGATATCATTAACTTTTTCCAACCTGTTCGTATTGTTCGATTGAAAATACTATACCATGTTTTAGATTTTCCCGAGTTTGGTTTTCCAAGTACTAATATCGCAAGTTTTTTATTATCCATAAGTTTGACTCTAGTTTAATATTATAGCATTGTTCCTCTACCACCTGCTGCCGAGCGATTTCATCACGTGCGCAACCAGCATTAGTATAATATTTTGCACCTTGTTCATTAATCCTTTCTCATTTGTTCTTAGTTGCGAAGTGATTCGCACGGCAGCACAGGGCATTGAAGCCCAACCTTGTCAGCCTGCTAAGCCGTTAATTAGATGCTGTATTGCTCAACTGCATCGTTCAAGTTTTTAACTTGGACGCCAAATCCCTTCAAGTCTTTGACTTACTTTATTTCAAATAACTTTCTTTATTTATCTTATCTGCCTTTCTTGCTTAGCAATTATCGAAGTCAAAGACTTCTTTGTATTTCCAGTCCAAGTCCTCGCTGTCGCTCAGACTTGAACTATGCAGCTCCCTTGGATGCTTAAGCCATTGGGGCATTCGCGTCAATTTTAGTCTAAAATCAAGACACCCATACTTATTAAGGGGTGTGTAATCACAAGAAGGCCTGGCCTCCTTGTATTATATAGCAGTCCTCATACCTATTTATTTTTGGCCATCTAAAGTTTGCTTTTTTTT
>JBNKJW010000060.1:0-3806 GCA_050291445.1 Bacteroidales bacterium
CTTTTAATCTTCTATAAAATATGCGAATCTAAATAAGTTAATGCCCTGAAATTAACTATTTTATCGTTTCCGTGCAAAAAAATACAGAATAGATTCAAACATTAACCTGGCCTGAAGTGATTGAATTTATTGGCCGGTTGTGTTTTCTATGAGACACTAAATAGGGTTTATGTGCAAGTTTTTTTTATAGGTAGGGAGTTTTCACATGCTTCTTTCGACTAAACTTTAATGCAAGGGCATTTTGCTCTGGTTAGCTGAGATTAGGATTCAAAAAGCGAATACAAAAATTGGCGCCCGAGAAAAAATAGGCGATGGTCTTAATCAAAACTTCTCAAAAACACCTAAACCAAACAAGGCAAAATCATATTTTACAGGATCTTCAGGGTCAAATTCTCTTAAAGAATTGGTGATTTCCTCAACAGCCTGCCAATCGTTTTGCTTACGTTTTAGCAACCCCAACTTTCGGCCTACATTTGCTGTATGCACATCCAATGGCAACTTCAACTCACTTCTGGGTATCTTATCCCACAATCCAAAATGGACCCCACGGTTATCATTTCGGACCATCCACATTAAAAACATATTCAAGCGTTTGGCTGCTGATTTTTTTAACACATTGGGAACATGTTTGCCGGTTCTTCCAGGAAAATCAATGCTAAAAAACACTTCACGAAACTTTGTGAATGATGTTTTAACATCAATAAAACCATCCTCGAAAACACTCCTTAACCCACCATGGTTTTTATAGATATTTTGCAAACTTTTAAGGAAAAAAGCCAAATCTTCGCCATTAAAAGTTCGGTGTTTGAAGGTTTTTATTCGTTCAAGGTCAAAATTGGTGCAGTTTGTTATAAAATCATAGGGAGCATGCTCTACTGCATCCATTAATCTCAAAGCATTTTTAATAATCATTTTACGATTACCCCAGGCTATAGTAGCGCTTAAAAAAGCAGCTATTTCAATATCTTCAGGTTTTGTGAACAGATGGGGCACCTGGATAGGATCGGTTTCAATAAAAGATGGCCGATTGTAAAGATTGTATTTTTCGTTGAGGAATTCTTTAATATTGGATATGAGATTTGAGTACATAGATTTTAGTTGCTGGTCTCCGGCCTCTGGTTGCCGGACTCTGGTAAAACAAGAAACCGGGATTTAGCAACCAGTAACTGATAGTTAATTTCAAGTTTCATTGACAATCAATCCATCCTTAATCCTCAGCACCCTGTCCGACATCTCTGCCAAACCATTATCGTGAGTAACAATAACAAAAGTTTGGTTGTATTTATCACGTAGTTTAAAAAACAATTCGTGCAATTCCTTTTTATTTACAGAATCAAGGTTACCAGATGGTTCATCGGCTAAAATTACTGAAGGATTATTGATTAATGCACGTGCAACAGCCACTCTTTGTTGCTCACCACCAGATAGTTGACCGGGTTTGTGTTCAACTCTTTCTGAAAGTTTCAAAAACTCAAGGATGCTTTTGGCTTCTTGTTCGGCATCAAGTTTTGAGCGGCCATTAATATACGCCGGAATGCATACATTTTCGAGCGCAGTAAACTCTGCCAACAAATGATGAAACTGAAAAACAAACCCTATTTGAGAGTTTCGGAATTCGGCAAGCTTTTTATTCCCCATTCCGTTTATTTCTTTTCCATCAATAATTATTTTACCCGAATCGGGTTTGCTGAGTGTACCAATTATTTGCAGCAAAGTAGTTTTTCCAGCACCACTAGCCCCAACAATTGAAACAATTTCACCTTTATTAATCGTAAAATTTATATCCTTAAGCACTTGCAAAGCGCCAAAAGATTTTGTTATTCCAATTGATTCAACCATATTATTTTATCAAACTGCCAGAGCCATCAAACCTGACAGTATTTATATCATTTAACTATGAAATTTCTATGTCTATAAATTCCAGACTGCTTTTTTTATCTTCTGTAATAGTACGCAGAAAAAAGATTACTTCACCTTAAAGCCTATGCGCCTGCGGTTAGGCTTTGCCATTTATCCAACGCTCTGCACCAGGCTATCGCTTTGTGCCACCTTTGGGACTATTCACAATGAATAAAATTGCTTTATTAATCAAAAATTAAATGGCTTAAGCTACTTGAGATCGACTCAAAATCATACCCCAATAACACTAAGGACATATAAATTCCATAGGCAATGATCAATAAAGCTCCTTCAACACGGTTTAAAAAAATGGTTTTAAAAGGGAAAATAAACAAAAAGAGCAAAATGGCCAAAAACAACATCCAGATGATATCAAAACTAAAAGCAACATGATCAACCGGAATTTCTTTAACCATACTGGTAATACCCAAAACTACTGCAATGTTAAAAATATTAGAGCCTATAATATTTCCTATTGAAATATCAGTTTGCTTTTTTGTAGCTGCAACTATTGAGGCTGTTAATTCTGGAACACTTGTGCCAAAAGCAACAATTGTAATGGAAATAACCCTTTTGCTCACTCCCCAGTTAAGAGCAATATCAGAAGCACCATCAACTAAAAAATCCGCTCCAAAAGCAAGGCCAAATGATGAAACTACAATTATAATAATTGATAACCCTAAACTTAATTGCTTTAGATCAGCCACATCGTCAGCTGGAGTATGTTCTTTCCTTGATTTACTAATCACATAATACAAATAAGCCAACAAGGCAAGAAATAAAATAATACCTTCGTAATAACTTAATACATCATCAATAATAAATACATATAACAAGATTGACATTAGCATCATCATGGGCCAGTCAATTCTGATTGAGTTTTTGTGAACGGGAATTGGAATAAGTAAAGCAGTAATTGCCAAGACCAAGGCAATATTTGAGATGTTTGAACCCACTACATTACCAAAAGCGATTTCGGGATTGCCTGAAACAGCTGCATTAATACTCACTATCAACTCAGGGGCAGAAGTTCCTAATGCAACAACTGTAACACCGATCACCAGTGGTGATATTTTAAAATACTTAGCTATTGACACCCCACCCTGCACCAGATATTTTCCACTAAAAACAAGGATAACTAATCCACCAACAAACTTGAGATATTCCATAAACTTATAATCCCTGACCTTTTACATTATCCTTAATTTCTTTTATGTCTTTGGCAATATCATTATCACTGATTTCTTTCTTAATTTCATCAGTTGCTTTTCGGAATTCACTAATACCTTTACCTAAACCCTTCGCCACCTCAGGAATTTTCTTTGAGCCAAATAACAACAGCACTACCAAAAGAACAATAAAGATCTCTGATCCGCTTATGAATAAAAGATGTGCTTGCATACTTTAAATTTTATACAAATATACAATTTAGAAATTTGAAATTAGTAATTCAAAGTTAGAAATTCTTGTATCAAAAAAGGGTGACACAATAAAGTTCCACCCTTTTTAAATTATCTTATTTATAGATTATTTTAAGCTTCCTGCTTTTTTTTGCTTTTTTTCCCACCTAAGTATTGTTTGGTTGTTTCTTCTTTCACATCATCTTGCCCTTTTATACTGTCATAAACAACAGGAGTGGCAATAAATAATGATGAATAAGTACCAACAACTACACCAATCAACAAGGCAAATACAAACCCTCGAATAACTTCGCCACCAAAAATAAAGATGGCCAGCAATACAAAGAAGGTACTCATGGAGGTGGAAAAGGTCCGGCTCAGGGTGCTGTTCAGGGCCGTATTAAAGATCTCGCGGCGTTCCCGCTTCTTCTGCAGGCCCACATATTCCCTGATGCGGTCAAATACCACCACCGTATCGTTGATGGAGTAACCGACCACGGTCAGGAT
>JBNKJW010000061.1:0-4001 GCA_050291445.1 Bacteroidales bacterium
TCAGTAATTCTCTTCCGAGAAATTCTGATTTTTTGACGTGATTAGGTTTTTAAAACGGCTCTGGCTCAGCAGCGGATCAGTACTTCTTATATGAAATTATATCCAAAAAAGAAGTTTGAGTTAGACCTCGTCAGTAGGGTACGGGCTTATAGGGTCCCAACACGGCAACGCCCTTAGCAACGCCGTGACGGGTCTGGCAAGACCGTGACGTAACAGCGTAACGACTGTAACGTCACCGTTTCAACCGTTACTCCATCGACTTTTTAAAGGGTCCCTCTACCAATCGTAATGTGATTTATTTACACACAGGAAATAGTCTTTTTACTTGATTTATTTACACTTTTTAAGGCAAGAATATAACCCAATCAACCCCTGTCTACCAATCGTAATGTTTGTGACTTATTTACACTTTTTAAGGCAAGAATACAGCCCAAACAACCCTTCTCTGTCTACCAATCTTTTCCACAGAAAACATATTGTTTTTCTTACCCTTTCACATGAACAATTTTTGATTTTTTGAAGCAAATGTTTTGCTTTTTCCCCATTCCATGTGCTTTTGTTGACATTTAGAGCGCGTGTGTTTATGTCAAATAGCGCGCGCTTTTGTTTTTCGCGAAGATCTCTGGGATAACGTATTATTGCAAAGTCAACGGATTAGGATTTTTGTGATTTATCATTGTTTATTTCTACTTTTCAAGCTTTTAAGGTAAGAAATTACATTATTTACTGTTTTATTTATTCATAGATAGTTGGGGTATTGGGAATTTCATTTTTTACTCAACTGATTTGAGTATCAGTTGGTTGATATTGAATGATTTTTAGAGATAGCAAAAAAGCTAAAAGAGGGAACATTGAAGTGGTCCTGAAAAGGACCGTTAGTTGCAAAGATGATCAGGTTTATTCAACAGCCATTAACCATTTGGAGCTCAGCCATTCGGACGACGAAGCCATTACTTGAATACACAGTCATTCCAGATGGATTACCAAACACATGAAGATAATGATGGTAAGATGCTTTGCTGGTTATGACGGTCTTCATTGCTGGTTTTGGTAGAAAGTACTGTCTTCTACCATCTGGCAAGACACGGATAAATTCGGTGTACACCAAATCGTAACTTGTCTTGTTAGCTTCTTCGCAGGGCTTTATGCCGACTAAGGCTCTTTTTTGGGTTGTTGGCACACATGACATCTGGGATAACTTGGCATGACAATGATGAAGACAAAACTCCAATTCTTTTTCTTCAACCATTTTCTGTGGCTTCTCTCGGCAAAACGGGCAGGCAGCAGTTCCAGGATCCCTTAAATCAGCTTCCTGTATATGTTTGTTGAGGCAATCCATACATGCTTTCTGCTTACAACACTTGAGAGACTTGAGGTTGGTTTTCTCTAGGCATAGGATACATTCTTGAACTTCTTCTTGAACTGGTTCTTGATCCATGTTGATTTAGCGGTGAAGATGAAACAGTGAGATATACAGTTATCATTGACCTAATTTATGGACAAGTGGCCGACGTCGTCGGTATCACGTGATTTCTTTGATGTACTGATGTTGTCCGATATCTGTGTCACGATATTTGTCTTTCTGTTATGTTCTAATATGTTATCTCACAGTTTCAAAAATTTTTCAAAATTCTCAAAACTCCTCATTTGAATAGATCATGCACTCAGTTTCACTATGTATATTTTTTTTTTTACTTTTCAAATGTTAAAATAGAAAAAAGCTTGAAAAACACTGTCTTTGACCTGAAAATTAATATTCTTAATTCTAATTTTTGTTGAGTATTAGATGAATTTCTAAACATTTATAAAAATTGTGATGGCTATCTCAGAGGAGATAACATCCTTTTACAACACTCAAAAATTTATGATTTTTTACAGTCTTCCGAATGAGAAATTGCAATTTTTGTTCATCTATGGAATCACACTTCTGCACATTACAGGTCATTGCACCTTCGATTAACAACCTTTTTCTGTGATGAATTTTTCAATATTTAAGGACGGATTTTTTGAAAAAATATATAAAAAATGTTGAATACATCTCTGTTTATTGTTTGAATTTTCAATTCATAGATATTTTTGACAAAAAAAGCTTCCTTTAGTACTGGCACTGCTAATCGAACAAACGGGTTGAGGCGATCAATACCGATTGTTGTCAAAGGTCAAGGATTGTTTTCGCTATTCAGTGCTAGGCCTATTTATTTTTGACAAGGATTTTTTCACTTTTTATAGTTTCAAAAGTAAGCAGAAGTATCATCATGTCATGTATCCCATGGGTTAAAGATGTATTTGACGTACCTGTCCCATTACATTGGCAAAACATTGCGTTATTTTAAACAAAAACCGCGATAAATTTAGCACGTAATATCGGCACGCAAATAAATTTAGCGCGCAGGAACGGATCGAATGTTCTGAGCAAAAAAGCTATCTTTAGCCTATTCTGAGGGGCAGAAGTATCATCATGTCATGTATCCCATGGGTTAAAGATGTATTTGACGTACCTGTCCCATTACCCATAGAAAAAAGACCAAATTAGTAGACATTTTAACGCGATGGACCCATGGAATAGCATCATGGAACTACACAAAAAATAGTTGAAATTATTGTCAAAATTTAAAAACGATGTAATTTATTAAACATTTATGAACTTTAAAAAATGAAATAATGCAAATATTCTTTCAAAACATTGAAGAGTTCATCTGTTGTTAGCATGTAGCACACTTCACTATTTTCCAACAGATAATATTTTGACAATTTTTCTAAAACGTTCTCCTTGGCTAAACTTTCGTAACGTTTTTCTTTTGATGTACCATGATAAGCTTTGCTTATTAGATCCAGGTCCTTGGTGATCTCTTCTTTTATGATCTTTATCAGCTCTTGGCCCGCAGCAGTTTTGCAAAATTGCGCAACAGTGCTTTGATAAATATGACTTCTCTGCTGGCATTCACTATCCTGATTATAACACATGTAGCAAAAAGAATTACCGGCTGTAACATCTGCGAGACTGTACATTTTAGGAATTTCAAGTAGAAATTGATCCCATGTTTTTCTTGTAAACCAAACTCCGACTTTAGAAGGTTTCAAAATATCGTCGTGGGGATACCATTCACGTATGTGTACAAAAAAATTTTCCTTAAACTTACTCAGAGTTGCATGAAGTTTTTCGTTCAATGGCCATCTTCCTTCTTCCAAACAATCCCAATTAGCTGTTATACTTTCAGTCACTTTGGTAAAGTTTTCCCATGTTTCAGCATTCATCTTGATAAAGTACTGCTGTTGAATTTTAACAGATCCGTTTTGAAATCTCTTTAAGCTAGTTCCCTGATACGTTTTATTTTCCTCAGTTTCTTGATTCGGACACATCCTCTTGGAGTTTGGTTCTTCGCTTTCAGGCTGACTTCTTTTCATGTTGACTGTTCCTTTGAAATGATTGTCATTTGAGTGAGTACCCAACAATAAGTACCCTCCAACAGCCAATCAGAAGGCAGTATTTTTACTTGTTTAGACTTGTTTAACTTTTTAACCAATCAGAAGTCAAGTTATCTAACCAATCAGAAGTCAAGTTATTTAACCAATCAGAAGCCAGGATTTTTTGCCTGCTTAGCCAATCAGCGCTCAGCTCTTATTTTTAGAAGGCAGGAAATCCATTGCACTCGATGACGTCAGCACTGTAAAGAACCAATCAGAAGCCAGGAATATCACGCCACTTTTTTTCAACCAATCAGTGATCAGATCTATTTTTAGAACTGGGGAAAACCCATTGCATCATCATTACGCAATCGATGACGTCATCACTTTAAGAACCAATCAGAAGCCTCGATTTTTTCTTGAATATATATATAACCCCGGGAAAGAAGATAATGGAGTGCTTCATAGTGAGAAGTCATTGGTTGCTAGGCGTTGCTATGATACGTTGCAAGGTTAAGATACGGCTTGCTTAGCGTTGCTAGGATACGTTGCCAGGATAGGGGTTGGTTGCTAGAAAAAGAGGGCTTTGGAGCTAG